>JAOZSC010000017.1 GCA_029939875.1 Desulfobacterales bacterium | reverse complement strand
CAGAACCCAACCGTTGCCGACACTTACCGGGCCAATGAACACCGCAGGGCCTACCGGGAATATTACACAAACAACTGCATCGCGTTTTTCGTCCCGGCAGCCTATACGGTCATGGCGATTCTGGAAAAAAAAGCGCTGCGATTTTGTACCACCGACCTGCAGACCGGATATGATTTCTGGCAGAATTTCTTCACCTATGAATTTGCCTATGACGTGGATCGGGAATCAAAATTTTATGTGCGCAAAAGCATTAAATCCTTTATTGACGCATCCATACTGGCACCCCATCCAACCCGGCCCGACACCTACGAGATCAGCCCCGGGGGCCTGGAAAGACTGAGGCTGTTCGCTTATTTTCTCAAAACCTATTTCGAATCTTACTGGATCGTAATTAACGACTTCATGCGCAATCCGGAAAGCGCCATATCCGCCAAAGACCGTCTTAAAAAAATTTCCGCCAGGGGAAATCGCATGTACAAACGCGGCGAAATCCTGCGCAAGGAAGCCCTTTCCAAAATCAATTACCAAAATGCCGTTAATTTTTTCCTCAGCAGCGGAATAAAAGGCTCGGATGACTCGGAAAAAATTGAATTTTATGCCACCGCCATCCAGAATGCCTTGAAACATCTGCGGCCGTAGAAATAAACCCTTAAACCCTGAACCCTGATACATGAAAGCACTGATACTGGCCGCGGGTTTCGGCACCCGGCTACGGCCTTACACCAACCACACCCCCAAAGCCCTGTTTCCTGTCGCGGGCCGTCCGTTGCTGGAAAAAATCATCATCCAGCTGGTCCATGCCGGTTGCACGGCGGTTATGATCAACACCCATCATCTGCACCATAAAATCAACGCTTTTATCGCGGCCAGAAAATATCCCCTGAAGGTTCACACCCGCTATGAACCGCTGATACTGGGCACCGGGGGAGCCATCAAGAATGTGGCGGATTTCTGGGATTCACAGCCTTTTATGGTCATCAATGCCGACATTGTTTTTGATATCGATTTAAAAAAAGTTTACAATACCCATTGCCGGGATCATCCCCCCGTCACCCTGGTGCTGTGTGACGATCCCGCATTCAACAGCGTATCCGTCAACGAATCCCGGACAATTACGGCATTTCACAGTCCGGCCGCCGGGGATCCCCCGCCCGGCAATCGGCTGCTGACCTTTACCGGTATCCAGGTTCTGGAACCCGAAGTGCTGGACTACATTCCGACGGCCACACCGTACAGCAGCATCGAAGCCTTCTCCCGGATGGTAGCGGACGGAAAACAGATCCGGGCCTTTATCCTGCCAAAAAACCGGTGGAGTGATCTCGGAACCCCCGGGCGCTACCGCAGGGCTGTACTGGACAAAGCGGTGCCCGAAGCCTTTGCCCGCTGTTACCGGATGCTGCCTGATCAGCCGGTCCGGTGGGAAAAATTGAAGGGCGACGGCTCCGAGCGACAGTGGTACCGGCTAAAGGCAACCGATCGATCTGTCATAATGGTGGATCATGGCATCCGGCAGACGTCCGAAACCCAGGAGGTCGACGCCTTTGTTCAAATCGGCCGGCACCTGGAGCGTCAAGGCGTGGCCGTACCGAAAATTCATTACCAGGAACCCTTTTGCGGACTGGTTTTTCTGGAGGACCTGGGCGATATCAGCCTGCAGCAGACGGTTTTAGCAGCAACGCGTCCGGACGAGATCCTTGACCTTTACAAACAGGTCATCCGCCGGCTAGTGGATCTGTCACAAAAAGGTGTTGTCGACTTTGATCGCCGCTGGGCCTACCAGGGCCCTGCATACGACCAGGATCTGGTTCTGGAAAAAGAATGCCGCTATTTTGTGGAGGCGTTTTTAATCGCCTATCTCGGTTTTGACACCCGCTTTGAAGACCTTAAACAGGAGTTTGTCCGCCTGGCCCGACAGGCACTGGCGCATGCGACCATCGGTTTTATGCACCGGGATATGCAGTCGCGCAATATCATGGTTAAAGACCACAGCATTTACTTTATCGATTTTCAGGGAGGCCGCCGGGGCCCGATTCAGTATGACCTGGCATCCCTGCTCATCGATCCCTATGTGGAGCTGCCGCAGCCTACCCAAACCTTGCTGCTGGATTACTGCCTTGATCAACTGTCGGCGAAAACAGCGGTAGAACCGGAAAAATTCCATTCCTGCTATCACTATTGCACCCTGACCCGAAATCTTCAGATTCTGGGCGCTTTCGCGTACCTGAGCAAAATCAAGGGCAAACTCCATTTTGAAACCCACATTCCAGCTGCCGTGAAATCATTGCAGCATAATCTTGTCATAGACGGTAAGAAGGAATTTCCAGCGTTGACCGAAGTGGTGCAAAGGGCTTACACTCACCTGCAAAAACCGTAATTTAGATAAAAGTGAGAGCTCCTCCCGCATAGCGGGAGACATCATGAAGCCCCCTCGAAGGGGACAAAGGCAATTTGCTAAATATAAAAAAAACTAAAGTTCGAAGTGCCTTAATTTTATCGCTTGCCCCAGAACCGGTTGAACCTCTCCCGTCCTCCTCCTTAGGTGATGGGTTTAGATAGAACTAAGTGTATACGCAACATTAAAAATAGGAGATTGAATAATGAATGTTGTAAAAGTAATGGTCAATGGGCTTCCGGGCAGCATGGCTCAGACAGTGGCGCAGCAGATCCTGCAAGACGAGCGCTTTAAACTGCTGCCCTATTCGCTGACCGGACCGGAAATCCAGGAATCCCGCTGCACGGTCGAAACCACCGCCCTGGAACTCATCGCACCGGATAAACGTGAAAGCCGCATTGCGCAAATCAAGCAAAGTGAGGGCCCATTTTTAACCGCGGATTATACCCATCCTTCGGCGGTCAATGCCAACGCCGATTTTTATTGCAACTGCGGCCTGCCATTTGTGATGGGCACCACCGGGGGGGATCGCAGTCTGCTGGAGCAGACGGTGCGCTCATCTTCCATTGCGGCAGTCATTGCACCGAACATGGCCAAACAGATTGTCGGTTTTCAAGCCATGATGGAATATGCCGCCGATAATTTCCCAGGGCTCTTTCAAGGATATTCCCTTGAAATAACCGAAAGCCACCAGAAGGGCAAGGCCGACACCAGCGGAACGGCCAAGGCCGTGGTGCGATACTTTAATAAACTTGGCATCCCCTTTGCTGAAGAAAGCATTGTGCAAATTCGGGATCCGAAAATTCAACAATCCCGGTTGGGCATCCCTGAAAAATATCTGTCCGGGCATGGATGGCACACCTACACCCTTGTCTCACCGGACAGCACCGTGCGATTCGAATTCACCCACAATGTCAATGGCCGGAAAATTTATGCCGCCGGCACCCTGGATGCCCTGCTGTTTTTATCTGACAAAATAACTGCCGCCGAAAAGGCCCGGGTCTACAGCATGATCGATGTGCTGAGAGGCGTTTAACCGGCTTCGAGGTGTCAGCCGGTGATCATTTCATCTGCCTGACAACTTCATAGACCTTATCCAGCGCGCTGTCCAGTTCTTGCGGCTGATTGCCACCGGCCTGGGCCATGTCGGGACGACCGCCGCCGCTACCGCCCACCACGGCTGCCACCTCTTTGATAATACGGCCCGCATGGTACTGTCCGACAAGATCCTTTGTTACCACGGCGATCAGCATGGCCTTGTCACCGGCACTGCTGCCCAGCACCACAACGCCCGACTTGATTTTCTCTTTGAACTGGTCGGCCAGGTCTCGCAGGGCGGCCGTCGTATCCACTGCCACCCGCCGGGACACAACGTTGACCCCGTTGACCGATACAGCGGCATCTGCTGATGCATCGGCGCTCTGGGAGGCCAGTTTGGCCTTGAGGTGCTGGACTTCTTTTTCCAAGGTTTTGACCTCGGCCAGCAGCTTTTTCACCCGGGCCACAACGGCTTGCGGTTTTTCCCTCAACAGGCGGGCCGTGTCCTGCACGATTCCAGACATTTTCTGGGTGTGGGCCAGGGCAGACTCTCCGGTCATTGCTTCAATACGCCGGACCCCGGAAGACACGCTGGTTTCGCTGACGATTTTGAAAATCCCGATGTTTCCAGTGCGGCTGGTGTGGATTCCTCCGCAAAGCTCCTTGCTGAAATCGGTCAGGGACACGACCCGCACGCGATCGCCGTATTTCTCCTCGAACAGCGCCGTGGCACCCGTTTTAAACGCATCATCGGCATCCATTTCCTGGATCTCGGTGGGGATATTTTCCTGAATCCGCCGGTTAACGATCCGCTCAACGGCATCCAGATCGGCCGTGTCTACCTGGGAAAAATGGGTAAAATCAAAACGCAGCCTGTCGGGTGCCACCAGGGAGCCGGCCTGCTTGACGTGATCCCCGAGCACCTGGCGCAGGGCTGCATGCAGAATGTGGGTGGCCGTATGATTCAGGGCTGTGGCCTCGCGCTTGCGGGCATCCACCTGCAGCTGCACCGCCTGCCCCGTTTGGATCCTGCCGGAAATCACTTTGGCCCGATGGATGATTAAGCCGGTGGGATCTTTTACCGTGTCAATCACCTCCAGCTCGCAATCCTGTCCGCTGATTTCGCCGCCGTCGCCGACCTGTCCGCCTGCCTCGGCGTAAAACGGCGTGGTCTCGGTGACCACTTCCAGTGACTGCCCCTCGGCAGCCTCTGATATCTCCCGGCCATCGGCCACCATCAGCAGTATTTTGGACTCGCAGCTCAAGCTGTCATAGCCCACGAATTCGGGTTTGATCCCCCGCGCCGACAGGTTTTTATATGCGTCACTGATGCTGTCAAAGGAGGCCACCGTCCGGGACCGGGTCCGCTGGGTGTCCATGGCCCGATCGAACCCGTCCATGTCCAGGCTCATATTTTCATCCCGCACAACGTCTCGCACGATGTCCACCGGAAAGCCGTAAGTGTCGTACAACTTGAAGATAACTTCTCCGGGCACCCGGTTTTCACCCCGGGCCTTAATCTCGGCCAGGGTGTCGTTGAGCAGTTTCATACCGGTGCCCAGGGTCTCCAGGAAACGAGCCTCCTCGTTTTTGATAACACTGGTAATGAACGCCGAGGCCTCGGCAAGCTCAGGATAGGCTGATTTCATGATCTCAAACACCACTCCGGCGGTTTGGTACAGAAAAGGGCGCTCCAATCCAATGTTGCGCCCGTAGCGGATCGCACGGCGCATAATGCGGCGCAGCACATATCCGCGCCCCTCGTTGGACGGCAGGATACCGTCGCCGATAAGAAAGGCCGCCGCCCGGCTGTGATCGGCAATGACCTTCAGGGCCACATCGGAAGCAGACGAATCCCCCATGGAAACCTGGGCCAGCTGCTCGGCCTTTTCAATAATCGGAAAGATGAGATCGGTGTCAAAATTGGTAGGCACATCCTGAATGAGGGACACCATGCGTTCCAGGCCCAGCCCCGTGTCGATGCTGGGTTTGGGCAACGGCGTCATTTTTCCGGAAGCATCCCGGTTAAACTGCATGAACACCAGGTTCCAGATCTCCAGAAAACGATCACATTCGCAGCCGGCGGTGCATTCCGGTCGGCCGCAGCCGTATTGTTCGCCGCGGTCAATCAAAATTTCCGAACACGGCCCACACGGTCCCGTATCTCCCATGGACCAAAAATTGTCTTCCTCGCCGAATCTTACGATGCGATCGTCGGGGACACCGATGACACGGCTCCACAGGTCATAGGCCTCGTCATCGTCCAGGTAAATCGAAGCCCATAGCTTATCGGCCGGCAAACCGTAACCGTTGGTCAGAAGATCCCAGGCAAATTCAACGGCACCCTGTTTAAAATAATCTCCGAAGGAAAAATTGCCAAGCATTTCAAAAAAGGTGTGATGCCGGGCCGTATAGCCGACATTTTCCAGGTCATTGTGCTTGCCGCCGGCCCGTACGCATTTCTGGGAGGTGGTGGCCCGTACATAGTCCCTTTTTTCTTCCCCCAGAAAAACCCGCTTGAACTGTACCATGCCGGCATTGATAAAAAGCAGCGTGGGATCATCCTGGGGCACGAGAGAGGAACTGCGCACAATCTGGTGGTTGTGTTTTTGAAAATACTCCAGAAACTTGCTGCGAACTTCTTCTCCAGTCATCTAAATCTCCATTATTGCTTACCAAGAGTTGGTAAGTTGATTAAGGTGATTGAGTTGTTTGAGTTGTTTGGGTTGATTGGTCGCGGTGGACTTTCTTTAACTTAATCAACTTATTCAACTCAATCAACTTTCCATGCTCTTGTGAACCTTTTCGACTTAGGGTTCGCGCAACAATAAATTCGCAAATTTTTAGGGTTGCGGCGCCCGGCTGGCAAGGCGCGAAAGTGCAGGAATAGCTGGCCTATTCCGAGCTTTCGCAACGCAGCCAGGCGGGATGCATCGGCACTAAAAATGTGAAGTTATTTTTGTGCGAGCCCTTAGTCAACGAATTCTATCATTTGGTTTCTTCCGAGGCCTTTTCATCCTCTTTTTTTACAAACCCCAGGGTTTCCCGGATTTTTGAATAAATATCCTCAAAAACATCCTTGTTTTCCACGAAAAACCGTTTGACATTTTCGCGCCCCTGGCCGATGCGTTCTCCCGCGTAGGAATACCAGGAACCACTTTTGTCAATAATACCGGCGTTGACCCCCGCATCAATCAAATCACCGTTTTTTGAAATGCCCTCACCGTACATGATGTCAAATTCGGCCTCGGTAAACGGCGGGGCCATCTTGTTTTTTACCACCCGTACCCGGGTGCGGTTGCCCACCACCTCCTGACCGTTTTTGATCGCTCCGATCCGTCTAATATCAAGCCGCACCGAAGAATAGAACTTGAGCGCATTGCCACCGGTAGTGGTTTCCGGGTTGCCGAAAACGACCCCGATTTTCATGCGGATCTGGTTGATGAAAATGAGCGTCGTCAGGGTTTTGCCGATGGCTCCGGTTAATTTCCTCAGGGCCTGGGACATGAGTCTGGCCTGCAGCCCCATGTGAGAATCTCCCATTTCCCCTTCGATTTCAGCCCGCGGCACCAGGGCGGCCACCGAGTCGATCACCAGGACGTCAATGGCCCCGCTGCGTACCAGCATATCGGTGATTTCAAGGGCCTGCTCGCCGGTGTCCGGCTGGGAAATCAGCAGTTCATCACAATTGACGCCCAGCTTGCGGGCATACCCGACATCCAGGGCGTGTTCGGCATCGATAAAGGCGGCGATACCGTCATTTTTTTGCGCCTCGGCCACCGCATGCAGGGCTAACGTAGTTTTGCCGGAGGCTTCGGGTCCGAAAATTTCCACCACCCGGCCGCGGGGAAGTCCCCCGATGCCCAGGGCGCTGTCCAGCAACAGGGAACTGGTCGAAATAACCGGCACATCAGCAATCGGCCGGTCGCCCAGTTTCATAATAGCGCCCTTGCCGAACTGGCGCTCGACCTGGGCCATGGCGCTGTCCAGAGCTTTTTGTTTATCCGCTGCAATTGTCATGAGTTTCTCCTTATGTTTTCCATCCGCTGATTTTGACCACCTCAAAAATCTGCACCGTGGTTTAAGTCCACCTGTTTTAACCGGGAATACACCGGCCCGGACGGTTGCAGATCGCTTTGAAACAGGCAGATCCGGCCGGCAATAAATTCGTCGCCGGAAAAATTCAAATAATCGTCCATAATCCGGCGCATTACATGGGGAGCAACGGTTTGCCGGATACGCCCCAGGGTCAGGTGTCCCTTGAACGGTCTTTTTTCCCTGGCAAAACCGATGGCTGCCAGCTGCTCTTCAAGTGTGCGCTGCAACGCGAAAAGTCGCTGTATCTGTCCGCCAAGCCCGATCCAGATCACCCGGGCACGCTTGATGCCCGGGAAAAAACCGACCCCCCGAAGCGCCAGGACAAGCGCGGGCTGATCGTCTACGGCACGGGCCATGGCGCTGGCGATTGCATCAATTTGTCCGGCGGAAACATTTCCCAGAAATTTTAAGGTCAGGTGGATGTTCTCCGGCCGCACCCACTTTGCCCGCAGCTTTAACGCCTTTAGCCCCTGCTGGGCGTCTTCCAACCGGCAAACCACTGACGCCGGCAAATCCATGGCGATGAAACTGCGTACGGTCGTTGACATAGCAACCGATCCATTAAGGTTTCACGTTGCCTGCCGACCAAGCCCGGTGTTACCCCGGCAACGTAAATTGCGGTTGCCCGAGGGTAAATTTTCCCCGGGATATCCTCTTTTTTAAAAGCTCCGCAATCTTGCGGGCCTTGACCATGCTGGACAAAGGAGCGGTTGGAATTTCCTGCCCGTTGAGTTTGATGGTGCCGCTTTTCAGCTCGGCGTAACTGACCTGCCCGTAGCTTTTCGAAATCCCGTTGGGATAATCGTGGCCGTAATCAATAATCTGGGTAAAAATCTGATCATCGGAAATTGCAGTGTACCGGGCGATCTGTTCATTGAGCACGGGAATGGGCACACCCAGGCCCACCGATAGCGAGCAACCGTATCCCTGGATACTCACCCCCACCAGCCACTGGGCGCTCATTTTTTTTAAATCGCCCATGACCCACAGAGTACCGGCCGGAGTGATGGGCACCCCTTTGCGGGTCCGTTTGGCCCGGGGCTTGTGCTGGGTGCCGTGCCAGGTCACGTATCCTTGTCCGCCTCCCAGAAAAATCCGCGTTCCCAGACCGATGGTCTTGTAATAGGGATCGTTGAACAGCGGGCTGAGCTGACCGGCGGAACAGTAATTGGCGTTTCCCCCGCGGGGCTTTAAGGCCCCCATGTAAGTGTAAATCGTCTTATCGGTCAGGTTGACGGCACAGTTATAATTCTGGTAGCCGTTTCTGGGGTTGCACAGGGTCGCCTGGGGCAGGCTGCGCAGGGTGATTTCCTTTTCCGCCAGGCGGTTGGGATAGCAGTCCGTGCCGTATGCGGTGGCTTTAAGGTGCACCTTTTTGCCGGCCACCAGTTCCTGGATGACATGCCCCCCGCCGTAGTTGAACTCGCCGGGATAAACCTTGTTCAGCGGGTCATCTTCCACCGGTTCTGTCGCCCCGATATAGCAGTCCACGGCGGCCACGCCGGCATAAGCAGGAACCTTGTTGAGCCACACCCGGGAAGCCTTGATGGTGGGCACCGAATGACCGAAATTGATAAATGCCCCCGATGAACACATGGGCGCAAAGGTTCCGGTGGTGACCACGTCCACCTGGTGCGCAGCTTCAACCGCTCCCTCGGCCTTGACGATGCCGATCATCTCCTCGGCGGTGACCACCACCACATCACCGGATTTTATTTTCTGATTGATCTGCTCAATGGTTTTGCCGACTTTATATTTTTGCATGCCGGATCACTCCTGTTTCATCCCGGATTTAAAAGGTCCCGATTTTAGACAGCACATTGTCTTTTATCCAGTGCCCATCCCACCATTCCACCGGATTGACAAAGGTGTTGTGCACCAGCATGCCGTAATGCAAATGATCCCCGCCGGCCAGCCCCGTCATTCCGGTACGCCCCAGGATGTCACCGCGCGATACCCGGGCACCGGGTTTGACCCCGATGCGGCTCAAATGCGAATACATGCTTAACAGGCCGCAGCCGTGATCCAGCACAACCGTCTTGCCGTAGATTCCCACAGGTCCTGCAAATAGAACCACACCGCTGTTTGCCGCCAGCACGGGGCTGTGGGCCAGTGAGGCCAGGTCGACGCCCAGGTGAACCTGCCTGTCAATCTGCCGCCCCCGGTAGAAGTAGGTGCGGTGATCGGCAAAGCGGGCGCGGGAAGCGGATTTGGGCAGTCTCAAAAAGTGTCCTTTCCACAACATTTTGTCAGTCGTTTTTTGACCCAGCCCGGTAAGCTGCTGATAGTTGGCCTGCCGCAGATCGCGGTTTATTTTAAGAAATTTTTCCACCGCCGTCAGGTTCGCTTCCCCGGAAAGCACGGCACCAAATTCGGGCAGTATGCGGTTTAAAAAATTGTCGGAAATGTTAATGCGGTCTTTTCTGAATTTTTTGCGCCGGATGTGATAATTGAGCCCAGCCTTAGCTGTATTTTCGGCCCGGTCGGTGGCGGTCACAAAAATTTTGCTTTCGGGCCCCTGCTGATAGCCGAGAGCGATAAAGGCCAGGTAAAGGTATTTATCCGGCGCCTGGAACGGGTGGGCCGGGAAAAAATTTCCGCCCACCACAACCCCGCTTTGGGGGCAGACTTCAGAGGTATTAAAAATCACCAATCCGGCTCCGCCCTGATTGATATTGAGGGCCCGGCTGACAACCGCGATTTCGGGGGAACGCGTGTCGATGGTCATTTTTTTTTCAAGGTAGGTTTTATTGCCATGCCACCCGTCGCGCCAGGAATAATCCCACACCACCATCCGCAGTACGGCCTCACCATCGCTGAAACCCAGCTTGGCCGGCTCTATCTTGATCTTGGTGGAACTCTCATGGATTTTGCCTCCCCCCCAACCGGCGGCCGGAAAATCCTGCTCATGCAGCACGACTTCCTTGCCGTCCTTCAACAGGCCGACCCAGATCCGGCGCAGACCGCTTTTGGCATCGGCCGCCGAAATGGTAATTTCCCGTGAACTGCCGATATAAGGGGATATCAAATCCGGAGTCAAAGTTGGTTTTTCGCCTTCCAGACGCACCAGACCAATGATGGCAAGTGCTGCAACGGCCACCAGACATCCGAACAGAATGATCCACAACCGAGTATGTTTTTTTTTGTTTTTCAAGTGGTTATACTCCGAGATGCTATCAGTTAACACAAACGTTTTAGATAGCAGGTACAACCGGGATAATCAAGGCCTGTTTTCGATTCTTGACTTTTGGCAGCACCCACGGTAGAAGATAAGCCTTACAGCGATTGACCCCGACACCCGCTCACCGGGCACTGGGTCCGGTGGTAAAAATATGGTGCTGCAACTGAGTCAACGCCCCCGGCCTGTCGTCGAGATGGCTTGAATTTTCTCGCCTGAAGGCTGGTAAAGGCAAAAGGACGTCTGTACTCTTATCGTTGAATTTACAATCCCGTCATGGCGGGATTTGTACGGCAAGAATCGTTTATGGCGGATTTGATTAAAATCGAGCCTGGCGGGATCAGCCTCGGCCACGGCGCACCCCTGGTCCTGATTTCCGGTCCCTGTGTGATCGAAGACTATGAAACCACATACCGGATTGGCGCCGCCCTTAAAGAAATGGCCGCAAAAATTGGCATGCCGCTGATCTTTAAGGCCTCATATGACAAGGCCAATCGCACCTCCATCCAGTCCTACCGCGGTCCGGGGCTGGAAGACGGGCTCAAAATCCTGGCAAAGATTAAACGTGAGCTCGGCCTGCCCGTGCTTTCCGATGTCCATCGCATCGGTGAAATTGCCGCGGCGGCTGAAGTGCTGGATGTCATCCAGATTCCGGCGTTTTTATGCCGCCAAACCGATGTCATCGTTGAGATCGCCCGGGCCGCAAAACCGGTCAATATTAAAAAAGGACAATTTCTGGCCCCCTGGGACATTACCAACGTGGTGGAAAAAATCGAATCCACCGGCAATCACCGGGTGTTGCTAACCGAGCGCGGCAGCATGTTCGGCTATAACAACCTGGTAGTTGACTTCCGTAGCATTGCCATCATGCAAAAAACCGGCTATCCGGTCATTTTTGACGCCACCCACAGCGTTCAGCTGCCCGGTGGGGCGGGCTCCAGCTCTGCTGGACAACGCGAATATGCCCCCCTGCTGGCCAGGGCTGCCGTGGCCGCCGGCGCGGACGGCGTTTTTATAGAAGTCCATCACGATCCGGACCGGGCGCTCTGTGACGGACCCAATTCATTGAAGCTTGACACCCTCTACGATCTGCTTTTGCAGCTGCAAAGCATCAGCCGGGTAATGGGGCGTTGAGCCACATGAAATTAGCTTTACGGCCATAACGGACGAGATGGCCTGTGGACGGCTTGTGATGCAGATGGATAGAGATGCCCGCAATAAAAATACGGCGGATTTTCAGTGATGGTTTTCACACGGTTTAAAAAAACACTGAAAGCAAAACTGATTTTGCCGGCCATCATCCTGGTGGCCATCGGCACGGTGGTGGCGGTTTTTATCGGTTATCGCCGGGTATCCAACGCACCGGAACTTCTGCTGGCTTCAATAAAAACCGGGGCCGACCTGTCCATTGGCAAAATCCGGCAGACGTCAACCCGCAACGGCAAAAAGCAATGGAGTCTGGAGGCCAAATCGGCCGATTACATGGAAAACGAAAAAAAAGTCATCTTAAAGGATCTATCGGTCACTTTTTTTCTTGAAAACCAGGATGAAGTTTACCTGGTCGCCGACCGGGGAATATTACACACCGGTACAAATGACATTGAATTTTCGGGCAATGTTGTGGTAAGAAACAAACAATACCGGTTGAAAACTGAAAACCTGGCCTATGAAAACGACAAGCGCATCATTACCTGCAATGTTCCGTTGCGCATCACCGGCGATAAGGCCGAGCTTGCAGCCAATTCGGCATCCTATGATTTAAATGCCGACAAAATCGTGATGACCGGCAACGTTGATGCCACCATCAGCGCTAAGTCGGCATTATTTTAACCTCAACATTATGGTTTCAAGGACAGATAAAACTTGAAATGGTTGCAATTTTAAACCATCTTCACTAAAATAAGAAAGCTTGCAAGATTCGCACCACAGACCGCCTTCCATTTGGACGTCGGGGGCCTGTTGGGTATAACGATTAACGGATGAATCCACCCGAAAAACGGGGCACAAAGCGCGACAGATAATATGGCACTAGAACTGCGGCAACAACTCAAATTAACCCAGCAACTCATCATGACACCGCAGCTGCAGATGGCGATCAAGCTGCTGCAATTGTCACGACTGGAGATAGTGGACACCATCCGCAAGGAGTTGGAGGAAAACCCGGCCCTGGAAGAAGTCCCGGAAGCCACAGCCGAACAGTTGCCCGAACAGTCCGAAGCCCCGGTTGAAGACACCCCTGCCGAAAAAGAAGTCACCATTGACGAAAAGCTGCAACAGGACATCGACTGGAGCAACTATCTGGATGAGTACAACACACCCGGCCGGGTGCATTATGAGTCTGAAGGAAAAGACGCCCCCAGGTTCGAGGCCTTTATCGCCCGCAAGGAATCTTTGAAAGATCACCTGCTGTGGCAGTTTTTAATGACCAAACCAGCCAGAAAAAACGAAAAAATTGCCAGCGCAATCATCGGCAGCCTGAACCGGGACGGATACCTGCTCGCACCCATTGAAGAAATCGCCGTCATGAGCGAAACAACGCCGGAAAAAGTCGAAGCGGTTTTATCCATCATGCAGACCTTTGATCCCATTGGGGTCTGCGCCCGGAACCTGGGAGAATGCCTGCTGATCCAGGCCAGACACCTGGGGCTGGAAAATACCATTGTCACCGACATCATCGCCAACCATCTGCCCCATCTTGAAAAGAAAAATTACAAGCTGATTTGCAAAACGTTGAAAAAAAGCATGGACGAGGTGGTTTCTGCGATCAACGCCATCACGAGCATGGAGCCCAGGCCCGGCAGGCAGTTCAACGATGAAACGCCGCAATATATCAATCCGGATATTCACGTTTACAAACTCGACGACGATTTTGTCATTGTTCTCAATGACGACGGTATGCCCAAGCTGCGCGTAAATTCTTTTTACAAAAATTCCATCAGCCGGGGAAAAAAGATCTCCGGGGAAGCCGAGAGTTACATTCAGGATAAAATGCGATCGGCCGCCTGGCTGATTAAAAGCATCCATCAGCGTCAAAAAACAATTTACAAGGTAATGGAAAGCATCCTGGCCTTCCAGCGGGATTTTTTTGAAAAGGGTATCGCCCATCTCAAACCCATGGTGCTGCGCGATGTGGCCCAGGACATCGGCATGCACGAATCCACCATCAGCCGGGTGACCACCAACAAGTATGCTTACACGCCCCAGGGAATTTTTGAATTAAAGTATTTTTTTAACAGTTCCATCAAACGCGGACAGGGCGGCGCCATCGCATCGGCCAGTGTCCAGGAAAAAATCAAACAAATCATCCAAAATGAAAATTCTAAAAAACCTTACAGCGATGATAAAATTTCCCAGATTCTGGAAGAAGAACACATCCACATCGCGCGCAGGACCGTGGCAAAATATCGCGAGATGTTGAAGGTATTACCGTCCAACAAACGTAAACAGGTATAGGGAGAGTAGAAAAGAATGCAGACATCAGTAACATTTAAAAATATCGACCCTTCCGAGCATCTAAAAACATATGTCGGTGGCAAACTGGACCGCTTTGACCGGTTTCTCGACAACCCGGCGGAGGCCAATGTGGTCCTGTCGGTCGAAAAATTTCGTCATATCGCTGAAATCAATATTGTTGGCGACAAGCTGACGATATACGGCAAGGAAGAAACCAACGATATGTATTCGGCCATCGACATGGTGCTTGACAAACTGGAAAAACAAATCAAGAAAAGCAAGCAAAAAATCAGGGAACGTCGATCCGGATCCAAAGGCTTCAATCACGTCATGGCCGCGGAAACGGAAAATATACCCGATGATGAAATCGAGCGGCAGGTCAAGGTCAAATACATTGAATACAAACCCATGGATGTTGAAGAGGCTGCTTTGCAGATGGATCTGATCGAAGACAGTTTCATGGTATTCACCAATGCCCGCACCGATCAGGTCAATGTTCTGTACCGGCGCCGGGATGGTCACTACGGCTTGATTCAGCCAAGTTCGTGATTATATTTTAACGCTTCGAATGGTTGAGGCGTTTCTGCTTCAAAACAGACACCCGCCCGGGCTGCCGACGGAGTTGGTAATTGTGATATGAAAATTTGCGACGTACTCCAAAAAGATGCGATTGTCGATGATTTGAAAGCCTCCAACAAGAAAGCCGTTCTTCAGGAACTGGGGGCTCCGGTGGCTGCCATTGCCGGTGTCGAGCCGCAAGACCTGCTCAGAGTTCTCATGGAAAGAGAACGGCTCGGAAGTACGGGCATCGGGGGTGGGATTGGAATCCCCCATGGTAAAATGAAGAACCTTGAAGCGCTGGTGCTCGGGTTCGGTCTCAGCCGCAAAGGTGTGGACTTTGAATCGCTGGATGGCCGGCCGACCCATATCTTTTTTATGCTCATCACCCCGGAAAACTCCACGGGCTTGCA
>JAOZSC010000307.1 GCA_029939875.1 Desulfobacterales bacterium | reverse complement strand
CCACCATCGGAAAATCCGGCGAAAGCCGGCTCAACAGTTTGGCCTCAACGATATGAGTCCAGAAACGAATCTGTTCATCAGCACCAGGATCAAGCAGATCAGCCAGCCGGGGAATCTTGCCGTGCAGTTGCTCTAATGCGTTGTACAGGGGATCTTCCATGTTTTCATTCATTCATCAACGCTTCGATCTGCTCGGCCTCTCGGGGGATACCGGCCGTTAAATCAACCGGGCCGTCGGCGGTGATCAAAATGTCGTTTTCAATCCGCACACCGATGGCCTCGTCGCGGATATAAATGCCGGGTTCACAGGTAAACACCATCCCAGCTTCAAACTTTCGGTAACCGTCTCCGTAATCATGAACATCCAATCCCAGGTAGTGGGACGTCCCATGGGGAAAATATTTTTTGTAAAGCGGCTGCGGACGGGATTGTCTTTTCACCTCACCGGCGTCCAGCAGCCCCAGGGAAATCAGTTCGGCCTCCATGACACTGCCGACCTGCCGGTTGTATTCATCCATGCGATTGCCCGGTTTGAGCATTTCGATGGCGGCTTTTTGCACCGCCAGCACCGCATTATAAATCTGCTTCTGACGCTTCGTGAACCGGCCGTTTACCGGGAGTGTGCGGGTGACATCAGCAGCATAATGGGCGTATTCGGCACCGAAGTCGATCAATACCAGCTCGCCGTCGCGGCACTGTCGGTCATTTTTGATATAATGCAGGGCACAGGCATTTTCCCCGCTAGCAACAATGGTCTGATAGGCCGGCCCCCTGGAACGGCGCGTTAAAAACTCGTGACAAATTTCGGCGGCAATCTCAAATTCCCAGACTCCGGGTTTGATAAAGCCCAGCAGGCGATAAAAGGCTTTTTCGGTAATGCCGCAGGCCTTTTTGATCAGGTCCACCTCCGGCGCCGATTTAACGGCCCGCAGCTGATGCATGATCGGTGCCAACCGTTGGTAGCGATGCAAGGGAAACGATTGGCGGCACCATTCAAGAAACCGCCCGTCCCGGGTCTGCACGCTGGTATCGGCCCGTAAATGCTCATTGGTATTCAGGTAAATCGCGTCGCTTTGAAGGGCAAGGGGTTTGAAAATGCTTTCAAACTCATGCTTCCAGTACACGGTTTGAATGCCGGAGACGTCGGTGGCTTCTTCCTTGCTGTATTTACGCCCTTCCCACAGGGCAATCTGTTCGCTGGTTTCTTTGAGAAACAGAATTTGCCGGTGTTTTTCTTCCCGGGCATCCGGGCAGATCACCAGGGTGCTCTCTTCCTGGTCAATGCCGCTTAAATAAAACAGATCGGTGTGCTGGACAAAGGGATAGACGCCGTCAGCGCTGGTGGGCATAATATCGTTGGAATTCAAAACCACGATGGAATCCGGCTGCAATTGCCCAACGAAGCGTTTCCGGTTTTGAACGAACAGATCATTGTCAATCGGCTGGTATAGCATGGCATTTCCCTGTTATCGCACTTGAGGGGCAAAACCGGCGGGAGCCTACTTGTTTTCAGCCGGTTTGGTGGTAGTGCGTTTCTGTGATATTCCAGTATCGCCTTTTGGATAAATGGTCAAGCCTGCTTTTGGGACCGCAGCGCAGGAAATCGCCGGATCGGCTCTGTCGGAAAAAGAGGGTGGGCGGGAACATGCGGCGGGACGTACCGATATGCGCCGCCCCGGTTGAATCGGCATCGCCCGGCAGCATGCCGGCAGAGGCCTGGTCCCCGTCTGATGACGGCCGGATGTCAGCACCAGGGGTGTCGGTTGCTGACGCTTGCAAAACTGCCGCGGGGAGCTATCTCAATGATCACTCCAACCGGAATTCCCGGAAAAATACACCGCGGCACTGGTACACTCGATGAATCTGTGTTACGTCAAAAAGCATTTTGAACATCCACCGCAGTTTTAATTTGTAACCAGGATAGGAAAAAAAGACGATGATAAGTGCAACATACCGTGCAATAATTTCATCAGATTGGAACCAATGCCTGGCGCCATGCGGGCCGTTTGATTTCATTGCCTTTGCCTTTCCGCAGCTGGAACCCACTCTGGCCGACATCTTCCGCCAGTACACCGGCAACCGGATCTCCCTGGAGCAGGCCGCCAGGCAGGTTCGCAACCTGCTGCCTGATCCTTTTACCGAAGAGCAGATGGATGCCTATCTGGATCAATCCTTTGTCACCTATCCGGGGGTGCCGGAGCTGATTCAATGGTGTGCGGACAACCATATTTTATTTATGATCAACACCACCGGCATGATCGGTTATTTCCAGCGAATTTTTGCCAAAAAGCTGCTGCCCCCCGTGCCGGTGTTGTCGGCCCATCCCATGATCCGTTTCCAGGAGTTGCCGAGCGATCCTGCGCGTATTGTCGAACTTTATGAAACTCGGGACAAGGCCCGCAACACCGGAACCCTGGCCCGTTGTCTGGAAATTCCAACGGGAAAGATCATCCTGATGGGAGACAGCGGAGGGGACGGTCCCCACTTCCGGTGGGGAGCGGAGGCAGGCGCCTTTTTAATCGGCAGCATGACCAAGGCTTCGCTGGGCAGCTATTGCCGGGAGCATGATATCGCCATTAACCTGCGCTTCGGCCCGGATTATTCAGCCGGCCAAGTACCGGATGTGCCGCAAGAACGACAGGTAAACTTCATGGATTTGGCGCCCAGGATTGAAAAAATAGCACGGTGATACTTCCCGAAAACAAAATACCCGGACATGCAATACCATGACTTACCCGTCGATCCGAATAAAAGGTGCCCGCCAGCACAATCTGAAAAACCTCGATCTGGACATCCCCCTGAATCAGTTCACCGTAATCACCGGCGTCAGCGGTTCGGGAAAGTCCTCCCTGGCATTTGACACCCTGTATGCCGAGGGTCAGCGGCGTTACGTGGAAACCTTTTCCCCCTACGCACGCCAGTTCATGGACCGCATGGACCGGCCTCACGTGGAAAAAATCCAGGGGATCCCGCCGGCCATTGCCATCGACCGCAAGGACCCCGTGCGCACTTCCCGTTCGACGGTGGGCACCATGACCGAGGTTACCGATTATGTAAAACTGCTGTACGCCCGCCTCGGGCAGCTGCACTGCCGATCCTGCGGACGGCCCGTAATGACGCAGCCCCCCGAGCACGTCTGGCAGCAGATTAAAAAAAAAGCCGCCGGCCGCCTGACAGTGATTACGTTTCCATATGCCACGACCGGATCTTCGGCGAATCAGATCCGCCGTTCCTTGATGCAGATGGGTTTTGATCGCATCTTTGCCGGCAAGCGTATCGAGCCGTTGCAGGACTGGCAACCGGCTGCGGGGAAAAAAGAAATTTCGGTGGTGGCCGACCGCTTGATGCTGCGCACGGAAGAAAAAAAACGCGTGCTGGATTCCCTCGAACTGGCGTTTCGTTTTGGCGGCGGGCGCCTGGGGGTCTGGGTGGACCCCGGCGAATACCGGAGTTTCAGCAACCTCCTGGAATGTGAACACTGCGGCATCGAATACAGTACCCCCCTGCCAAATCTTTTTTCGTTTAACAGCCCCATGGGTGCCTGTGAAACCTGCCGCGGATTCGGCCGCACCATCGGAATCGACCTGGACCTGATCATACCGGACCCGTCACGCTCTCTCAAAGACGGTGCCGTCAAGGCCTTCGGCCTGCCGGAAAACGGCCGCATGGAGTATGCGGATCTGATGGATTTCTGCCGCCGTCAAAAAATTCCCACCGACGTTGCGTTTGCCAGACTCAAAGCGACACAGAAAAAAGCCATTGTCGAAGGCACCCGTTCCTATTATGGCATCAAAGGGTTTTTTCGCTGGCTGGAATCCAGGACCTACAAGATGCCGGTGCGGGTCTTTTTATCGCGTTACCGCAGCTATGATGTCTGCCGGGCATGCAACGGCAGCCGGTTTAAACCGGAAACCCTGCTGTACCGTCTCGGCGGTCTGGACATTGCCCGAGTTTATGCCATGAACGTCGGCTGTGCCCTGGATTTTTTCAAATCCCTGCCGGTGCCCGCCCGGGATGAAGCCACACATGTGGTGCTGGCCGAAATCTGCAACCGGCTGCGCTACCTCAAGGATGTCGGCCTCCAGTACCTGACCCTGGACCGCCAGTCCCGCACCCTTTCCGGGGGCGAGGTCCAGCGCG
>JAOZSC010000306.1 GCA_029939875.1 Desulfobacterales bacterium | reverse complement strand
TGATGGTGCGCAGTGTCACCCGCCTGTCCCATGCCAGCGGCAACGTGGTTTTCGGTGACCTGCCCGCTGTCGATGCCGAAGCATTTTTCAAGCACGACGGTCCTGCCCTGGATCCCTTGCAGGGAGTCATGCTCAGCTACCCGGTGGCGTTGAAACACCGCGGCCAGCAGGAAAAACTCCAGCAGGCCGTCGCGCAGTTTGAGCAATCGCCGTTTAACACTTACACGGGGCCGGAAAAACCCGAACTGCTGGTCATCACCAGCAGTGCCTGCTGCCTGTACAGTACGGAAGCTATCCATCTGCTGGGCCTCGAAGACCGGGTGGGACTGCTGAAACTGGGCACCACCTGGCCCCTGCCGCCGCAGCTGATGGAAAAACACCTGGCCGGCACGGACAAAATACTGGTGGTCGAAGAAGTGATCCGGTTTCTGGAAGATGAGGTCAAGGTCCTGGCCGCCGAGCTGGCGCCTAAAATCGGGATCAAAACTTTTTTTGGAAAAAAAGACGGGTTGCTGCCCACGGTGGGGGAGTTGAACCCGGATCGGGTTGCCGGCGCCCTATCCACGATTTTTCAAATGGACTATGAACCGGTGGCTGCAACTTATGCAACCCGGGCAGCCGAGCTGGCCGCCAAAGCCCCCATTCGGGACCTGACTTTCTGCCCGGGATGCCCGCACCGCGCTTCTTTCTGGACCATTCACAACGTTCTGGAAATGGACAATCGGCAGGGGTTTGTCTGCGGAGACATCGGCTGCTATTCGCTGGCCATGTTGCCCAGCGGCTTCAGTACACTCAAAACCCTGCACTCCATGGGATCGGGGACCGGCCTGGCGTCCGGCTTCGGCAAACTGAAAGCCTTTGGCATGGACCAGCCCGCAGTGGCGGTCAGCGGGGATTCCACTTTTTTTCACGCCGTGCTGCCGGCCCTGGTCAATGCCGTGCACCAGCAATCCGATATCATCCTCATTGTGCTGGATAACAGCGGCACCGCCATGACGGGCTTTCAACCCCATCCGGGCCGGCCCGTGGATGCCGCCGGCAACCCGGCCCCGGACATTGACATTGTCTCGGTATGTGAAGCCATCGGCGCCCGGGTCGAAGTTTGCGATCCCTTCGATTTGCCCCGGACTGAACAGGCCCTGTTGGAACTGCTGCAAGACTCCTCCGGGGTCAAGGTGCTGGTGCTCAAACAGATATGCGCCCTGAGCCCGGAGAAGAAGTCCAAAAAAATGTATGAAATGCAGGTTAATGAAAACGTCTGCCTGGGGGAGAACTGCGGCTGCAACCGGCTTTGCACCCGGATATTCAAGTGCCCGGGATTAAACTGGGATGCGAGCTCCGGTGTGGCCCGCATCGACGAGGTTATCTGTGCCGGCTGCGGCGTGTGCGCCTCCATCTGTCCGGCGGGGGCCATCAGCAAAAAGGAGGTAGCATAAGCCATGCATCAAGCGACCCTGTTGAGTGATCCCTATAATCTTATTATCACCGGTGTGGGCGGACAGGGCAATGTGATGGCCTCCCGGGTCCTGGGCAACATGCTTTCCGACAGGGGGCTTGAGGTCACCATCGGGGAGACCTTCGGCGCTTCCCAGCGGGGAGGCTCGGTGATGAGTCATTTGCGTATTTCCGGCCAAAGCGCCTGGTCGCCCCAGATTCCCAAAGCAAAGGCTCACGTGGTGGTGGCCCTGGAGCCCATCGAGGCTTTGCGGGTCCTCATGGTTTACGGAAATCCCCGCACCCGGGTTTTGTGCAACACCCGCCCCATCCAGCCGGTGGCCGTTATCTGCGGCGATGCAGCCTATCCGGACGGGGCTGAAATCCGGCAGGCCATCGGTGAATTGACGCCGTACGCCCGGTTTGTGGATGCCACCGATGCAGCCGTCAAACTGGGGAACCCGATTCTCGGCAATATCATGATGATCGGTGCCCTGGCGGTTATGGGGGACCTTCCCATTGGGCGCGAAAATTTTAAAACCGTCATTTCCAGGACGATGGATGCCGGTAACGTGGCGGCAAACCTTGCCGCCTATGATATGGGAGCCGACATGATCGGGGCAATGGCACCATGAAAGAAGATCGCTTTTTCCAGCCGACTTGCGCAAGCTTTAAACGCCGGTATGCGGATCTTTTTGAATTTGTCCCCATCGGCTATTTCATTTTCGATTCGTCCGGTGTTATTGCCGATGTCAATTCAGCCGGCGCCAGGCTGCTGGCAACCGAACGGCACCGGCTGTTGCATCAATCCCTGAATGATTTTATCCACCTGGAATCACAGGCGGTTTTTGCCGCCCATCGGCAGTTGCTGCTGAAAACCCGCAGCCTGCAGTCCTGTGATGTGCAGCGGGCAAAACCTGGCCAAAATCCCGTCTGGCTGCATTTTGAAAGCCTGGTGATTGAAAACCAGGGCGCAGCGCGGTTGCAAATTCGCGCGGTGGTAAAAGACTTTACCGCCTGCAAACAGATTGAGATCACCCTGCGCAAAACCCGCGATGAGCTGGAACAGCGGGTGGCCCGGCGTACCGCAGAGCTTGAAAATAGCAACCGGCAATTACGCCGCAAAATAACTGAGTGTGAATATTCCCAGGCGGCCCTGCACGAATCAAGCAAAGAGCTGCGGATTTTATCCAACCAGCTGTTGTCGGCCGAAGAAAATGAACGCAGCCGCATCGCCCGGGAACTGCACGATGGCATCGGCCAGGCGCTGAGCGCCATAAAATTCAGCGTTGAAAATTGCCTGAGCCGCCTGCGAAAAAATGCCGACCCGCCGGAAGTAAAAGCGCTGGAGAGCATTATTCCTCTGACCCAGAAAACCATCGCCGAGGTGCGCCGCATCGTGGAGGCGCTGCGGCCGGCCATGCTCGATGACCTGGGAATTCTGGCCACCGTCACCTGGGTTTGCCGGGAGTTCCAGAGCATCTATGGGAACATCCGCATCAAAACCCGCATCGACCTTGGGGAAGAGGACATCCCCGCACTGCTGAAAACAGTTATTTACCGCATACTGCAGGAGGCCTTAAACAATGTGGCCAAACACAGCGGGGCCGACCAGATACAGTTGTTTTTCAGCAAAACCGGTGATCGCCTGGAATTGACGGTTGCCGACAACGGCGTGGGCTTTGATCTGGAACGGGTGATGGCCGCCAAACCCTCCCGGCGGGGATTCGGGCTTGCCACCATGCGTGAACGTGCCGGACTTTCCGGGGGCGTATTCGGCATTCATGCCGTCGCTGGCGAAGGAACCACCATTCGGGTGGCCTGGGATGTTAGTTCTATCTAAACCATCTATCTATGGTGGAGGACTGGAGAGGTTCTACCGGTGCACCAACCCTTTTCCAACGGCATACACGGTCAGGGCGGCGGTGTTGTGAAGATCGAGTTTTTTCATCAGGTTGGCCCGGTGCTTCTCGACGGTTTTTAAACTGATGCAAAGCTCGGCGGCAATCTGCTTGTTGCGGTAGCCTTCGGCAATTAACTTCAGCACTTCCCGTTCCCGGGGGGAAAGCTTCTGGCGGGAAGAAACAGGCTGTTCGATGTTTTTTTTCTCCAGGTAGCCTTCGATAATTTTTCCCGCCACAGCAGGGCTGAGATAAGGTTTCCCGGCCATCACGCTGTTAATGGCCAGAACCAGTTCTTCGTGGGTGGCGTCTTTGAGGACGTAGCCCTCGGCACCCGCCTGCAGGGTGGTCACCAGATATTCCTCCTCCCTGTGAACGGTCAGGGCGATAATCCGGGTTTGCGGATAGCGTTTTTTGATTTCCCTAATGGCTTCCATCCCATTCATGCGGGGCATGGACAGATCCATCAGCAAAAGATCCGGTGCCAGTTTTTCAACACAGCGCACGGCTTCGCGGCCGTCGCAGGCCTCACCGACGATTTCAAAACCGGGATCAGCCGAAAGCAGCGCTCGCAACCCCTGCCTTAAAATGGTGTGGTCTTCGGCCAGCACGATGCGTGCTTTCTTTTCCATGCTTTTCCCCTAAGCGAAACCGGTGGCGCCTGCCGGCAGACGCAGGCGGTTATGCAACCCTTTCAGAGCCCGTCCGCAATGTTCACCGTATGTATCATGGGGCTGAATTATTTTCAAGCCGTCACCAGGCTGCCCGTTTGATCTGCAGCCCCTGGCGATTTTTTTACGGAGACACCC
>JAOZSC010000305.1 GCA_029939875.1 Desulfobacterales bacterium | reverse complement strand
AGGCCGTCGTTTTGAATTTTTTTCTTCAAAATGCGCATTGCTTTTTCAATATCATTGTCAATGACTCTGACTTCAATTTCCTTCAACTGCCTCGCCCCCTTCTTGCCGCTGCCAAATAGTGCAATGCCGGTTATTCAGCATCGGTTCGGTTAATGGTTCTTTGTTTGCAACCTGTGGTACATATCGGATATCGAAGCCAATGGCAAGCAAAATTTAAGTGCTCCTGTATTTTTTTTTATGACAGCCATTGGATATTGCCTGCTAAACACATCCAGCGCTGTTCACCTCAACGTAAACTTCAAATCTATCAGCTGCATGGGTTGCTGGCGGCACAAACATTCCCCTTGACACCCGGCGGTCATTCCGCCATACTCAGCGGTCAAAAAAACCTCAACGTTGCATAAACAACATGGCAAACCGTAGCTAATGTCAACACATAATATAGGAGGTATGCCAATGCGTTTGATTCTACTGGGAGGACCCGGAGCGGGTAAAGGAACCCAGGCCAATTACATCAAGGATAAATTCCAGATTCCGCAGATTTCCACCGGCGACATGCTGCGTGCGGCGGTCAAGGCCGGCAGCGAACTGGGCAAAAAAGCCAAGGAATTCATGGACTCCGGCGGACTGGTTCCCGATGAGGTTATTATCGGGCTGGTCAAAGAGCGTATCCAGCAAGATGACTGCCAGCAGGGGTTTTTGTTTGACGGGTTTCCGCGTACCATTCCCCAGGCTGATGCCATGAAGGCTGCCGCTGTGCCCATTGATGCAGTGGTGGACATCAATGTGCCGGATGATGAAATTATCAAGCGCATGAGCGGACGCCGCGCGCATCTTGCCAGCGGGCGAACCTATCATGTTGTTTTTAATCCGCCCAAAGAAGAGGGCAAAGATGACGTCACCGGTGAGCCGCTTGTCCAGCGCGATGACGACAAGGAAGAAACCGTTCGCAAACGTCTGGAGGTGTATCATTCCCAGACCGAGCCATTGATTGATTATTACAAAAACTGGGAAAAGTCCGGTGAAGCAGGGGCGCCGAAATATATCCGGATCGAAGGGGTCGGCCAAGTCATTGAAATACGCGATCAAATTTTTTCCGCTCTCGGCCCGTTCGCTTAACCACTGAGGTTGCAATATTTAGCATAACCCTATCGGCTGACATCCGGCAGGTTTGTACCCGTTGCCATGACGGGGCCTGCCGGTTTTCAAACCCGATTTTTTCTTTGTCGTTTTAACAGGTCACCGATCAGCTTGACGGCTTGCTGCCGGCTCAGCGATTCGCGCAGCAGGCACTCCTGATTTACCCGACGCAATAACCGTGCAAACAGCCTAGACGGTTTTAGCTCAAATTCGCTGATCAGATCTTTGCCGGTGAGAACCGGCGGGCGGGCGGCCCGGGGGCGCAAGACGTCGTAATAGTGCTGCAGCAACCCCCGGCAAAAATCCGCAAGTTTTCGCTGGCTGCTGAACACTGCCATGGCGGTCACCAGCACGTCGTCGGTGGTGTGATCGCATTTAAGAAAAATATTGATCAGTGCCTTTTGGGCAGCGATTTTATTTTGCCGGGCACGAAACATATAAAACGGCCGGGTATGGGTGCGGATCAACAATTCAACGATGTCGCACTGGTGACGGGAAAATCGCAACCGCCGGCAGATGGCCCCGGCCTGGGCGGCACTTTGGACGGCAAGGCGGCTCAAAGAGGCACGGTTCTGTCCGCAGGGGTGGGCGATGTCGTGAAACAAAACGGCCATTTTTAATAGGGCGCTGTTTTCCGCCCCTTTATCCGGATAAATCTGACGGACGTTCGCCGGGTGCTGCGGATTGAGCAATTTTTCAAGATAGCGGTAGGCACCCAGGCTGCGGGCAAACCGGTCTGCGCTGCCCGTTGATGACGCCCGGCATTTTTTCAGCGCCTGCAACTCCGGAAATACGACAAACAGCAGTCCGGTTTCGGCCATGCGGCCCAGGCAGTCCCAGGAGCGTTGCTGCTGCAGGATTTTGACGAATTCGTCGCGAATGCGCTCGGCGGCTGAACGCTGGATCAGATGGGCATCCTCGACGATGGCCGCGGTGGTTTCGGCCTCGATGGCCCAATCGAAGGCTGCTGCCAGCCGAAAGGCCCTAATCAGGCGCAGCGGATCACTGAGAAAAGCGTTGCGGGAAACCATGCGGATTTTTCCGGCGGCCAGATCCCGTTGTCCCTCCAAAGGATCGATCAGGTTCTGGGAGGACAACTCCAGGGCCATGGCATTGACGGTGAAATCGCGCCGGCTAAGGTCGTCTTGAATACCGGAACCGGCCACCGGCAGAATGTCGAAAAAATAATTTTTTGTGATCACCCGTTGAACCGTTTGCCCGGGCTTTCCCAGCTTGACAACATGAGTGGACAGCCGGGAAGCCAGACGGCGGGCAAAAATTTCAGGGTCGTCTTCGACGGCCAGATCGTAATCCGCCGGTGTACGCCCGGACAACAAATCCCGTACTGAACCACCGACGACATAAACGCCTTTTACGGTTGGAAAAATGTGCGTATCGAAAGGCAGCCTCATTTTTTTTGTCCAGGGGGGTTCTTCTCCATAGCGCCTGGCCGGATTTTTCGCAAGGCCTGGTTGAACCGTGTTTTGTATCCGGCCGATGGGTATCTATTGTGACCGGGCCGCCAGTTTGACATAAAAAATAGAAAATTACGAGTAAGAATATTAAAAATCGAATGAAAACGCTTGACAGGATTAGAATAATGATATAATTTTTATTCTTACATGGTTACGGCATGTGGAACCCGCCAGAGTGAGAGGATGCCTAATTTTCTTCTAAGTTTATTCACTTGACACTCAATTCCTCCTTAATAACCGGCATGGATCCAGTCAAATCACTATTATTGTAAGAGACATTACCGGTATACGGACACGTTGACATCACCTTATCGATTGAATCAGTGCTGTTACAGAAGCGGGTGCTCAAATTGAAAAAAGGCCGGGGGCATGGAAAGCGAACACGCCACCGGGATATCGCCATGGTCAGGGTGTGGGCAGGGTTTAAAAACATTTAACTATTTAACTGGATTAGAAAAAATTGAAAAAACAAACAAAGGAAAACAATTTGATGAACATTGCTGAGTTGAAAGAGAAAAAAATCAGCGAACTCACCCAGATGGCCAGAGAACTCAAAGTTGAAGGAGCCGCGGGTATGCGCAAACAGGAACTGATGTTTGCTTTGCTCCAGACCCAGATCGAAAAAAACGGACTCATTTTCGGCGAGGGGACACTGGAGATTTTACCGGACGGATTCGGGTTTTTACGATCTCCGGATTCCAACTATTTGCCCGGTCCTGACGATATTTATGTATCCCCGTCCCAGATACGTCGCTTTAATTTGAGAACCGGCGATACTATTTCGGGGCAGATTCGTCAGCCCAAGGAGTCTGAACGCTATTTTGCCCTGCTGAAGGTCGAAGCGGTCAACTATGAGGATCCCGAAGTGGCCCGGGACAAGATCCTGTTCGACAATTTGACCCCACTGTATCCGGAGCGCAAAATCAGCCTCGAAACCGACCCAGAGAATTTTTCCACCCGCATCATGGATTTGATGATTCCCATGGGCTTTGGCCAGCGCGGGCTGATCGTGTCCCCGCCCCGATCGGGGAAAACCATGCTCTTACAGCACCTTGCCAATGCGGTCATTGCCAGCCACAAAGACGTGGTGCCGTTTGTCCTGCTGATAGACGAGCGTCCCGAAGAAGTCACCGATATGCAGCGCACCGTGGATGCTGAAGTGATCAGCTCCACTTTCGATGAGCCGGCTGAACGGCACGTCCAGGTGGCCGAGATGGTCATCGAGAAAGCCAAACGGCTGGTGGAACATAAAAAAGACGTTGTTATTTTGCTGGATAGCGTTACACGGCTGGCCCGTGCCTATAATTCGGTGGTGCCGCCCAGCGGTAAGATCCTGTCCGGCGGTGTGGATTCAAATGCGCTGCAGCGGCCCAAGCGATTTTTTGGAGCGGCCCGCAACATAGAAGAGGGCGGCAGCCTGACGATTATCGCCACCGCCCTGGTGGATACCGGCAGCCGCATGGATGACGTTATTTTCGAGGAGTTCAAGGGCACCGGTAATGCCGAGATCCAGCTGGATCGCAAACTGGCCGA
>JAOZSC010000304.1 GCA_029939875.1 Desulfobacterales bacterium | reverse complement strand
TGGGAAAACGGAAAAAGAGTGCTGCCCTACAAGGCACCTGAAACCGATCATCGCATTGCGGTCGTCGGCGGTGGGGTGGAAGGACTATCGACGGCCTTTTTTACCGCGCGCCTGGGCCACCAGGTGACCGTTTTCGAGGCGGCACCAAAGCTGGGCGGATTGCTGCGCAGCGCCATTGCCAAGGAGCGGCTGCCCGAGGAAATTCTTACCTGGGATATCGACGGCATCCTGGAGATGGGTGTACGGGCTGAGACCGGAAAGGTCCTGGGAAAGGATTTTACAGTCGCCACCTTGCTGAGCCAGGGGTTTGAGAGCGTGTTTCTGGCGACTGGCGGCTGGGACAGCCGGCTGGCCCGCGGGATTGTAGCAGAATCAGAACCGCCCATCCCCGGTACCTATCTGATGGTTGACTGGCTGAACCCGGAAGCCAAAGACAGCGCAGCGATTTCATGTCCGGCGGATGCTGTCATTTACGGCGGTGGTCGGCTGGCCTTAAAAGCGGCGGTGACCTGCCGCGACAGAGGGGCGCACAAGATTACTATCTTGTTGCGCCAGGACCGGCCAAACGATGATTTCAGCCATACCGAGCTGGAGGAACTGGGCATCCCAGGACTGCAGATAGTGTACAATGCCGGCCTGCAACGTCTGGCAGGAAAAGCAGACGACCTGCAACAGGTGGAATATATTGATCTAAGCAGCCGGGAAAAAACCACCATACCCGCCCAGGCCCTCATTGTCGCCACCGGCCGTTTTCCGGAGCTGATATTCTCCCCGTTAAAAACCGACGCGGCCGAAAGCGGGGAACCCGCCGTGCAGCCCCTGGGGTGGGAAGCGACAGCGCCTTATAAACAACCGGTTTTAAAGGATGAAAGCGGTCTGTTCGCCGAAGGCGATGTGCTGGCGGATTACAGTGCCGCTATCAAAGCCATCGGTGCCGGCCGGAGGGCTGCCGCGTCGCTGCAACAAATTATTCATGGCCTGGAGCCGGCGCTTAGCGGCAATGTCGTTATCACGGATGCGGATGTACAAAACGTCGATCACGTTGAAAATGTTGTGGCCACCCGGCGCCAGATTATGCCGATTTGCAATGGCCCGGAGCTTGCCGCCTGCGGGGAAATCGAAAGGGGATTTACCGAGGAAAAGGCCCGGACGGAAGCCGACAGGTGTTTGCAGTGCGGATTGATCTGCTACGAGCATTCTGAGCCGTCGCCAGTGGAAGAAGAAACCGGGGCGCTGCGCGCCAGCTCATAGCTGATAGCTCATCGGGAAAGGCCAGGAAGGAAACTGCTAATTGGCAACTGAAAAAGGTATCGTTATCAGAACCGATTCCAGCGGGGCCTGGGTTAAGACCGTTAAATCCAACGCCTGTGAGGGATGTGCATCCAAGGGCTCCTGCCAGGCCATGGGCGGGGAGGATATGGAAGTCAAGGTGATCAACGATATCGGGGCCACTGTGGGAGATCGGATTGTTTTGAGCTTTCGAACGGCCGCCTTGTTGAAGGCCACTTTTTTGATTTATGTTTTTCCGATCCTGGTACTGATTGCCGGAGCGGCTATCGGGCAAAAATATGCCCCTTTTTTCGGTTTCACTCCCACCGGCTTTTCCGTGGTGGTGGGTTTTTCATTTTTCTTTACAGCGGTGCTGGTTGTCAAAACTTCGGCTAACCGACTGGTAAAAAAAAATGAATACCGCCCCAAAATCATAAAAATTCTGAGAACGTGAAGGCCCATAAAAAAAGGCAGCTCCAGCTGGATCCAGCTAAAACTGCCTTTTTGAATGGTTCAGGCTTACCTAGACGGCTTCTTTGAGCTGTTTACCAGCCCTGAATTTCACAACATTGCGGGCCTTGATTTTAATCGGCTCGCCGGTTTGCGGGTTGCGGCCCTTGCGCGCTTTCTGGCGGGTTTTCACGAAGGTGCCGAACCCCACCAGTGTGACCCGGCCGTCTTTTTTCTTCAGGGCCTTGGTGACATTGGCCATGAAAGAATCCAGAACGGAACTGGCGGCGACTTTAGAAATTTTAGCGTCTTTTGCCATTTTTTCGATTAATTCTGCTTTTGTCATTTCTTCCTCCTCGGGGGGGTTGGATGTTAATGATGAAATCAGCCTAATATGTCCTGCGTGTTATTAAATTTAACGTGAAATTTTTTTAAAGTCAACAGGGAAAAGCCTGTTTTACATAGTTTTGCAAGAAGAAATCATAGAAAAGGCACTAAATCAGCCACTTTTGTGCGGGATGGCATAGCCTTTTTTTCAATTCAAAGTTCGACGTTCGTTCTTTTTTCGATTTAAAGGTTTCAAGCGCAACAATAAAATCGGTTTAAAAAAAAGTCATTTCATGGTAAAAAAAGTAAGGATTAGATGCAAAGGTACCAAAATGACCGAAAAAGTTTATATCACCAGCAAGCAAATGGCCACGTTCATTTGCCCTCAATGCAAGAGATCCAAAACCGTCAGTGTTGCCCAGTACGCCAGGATGGATAAGGTTATCCGGGTGACCGTCAGGTGTCCGTGTGGACATGCCTATTCCACCATGCTGGAAAAACGGAAAAAATATCGCAAGGCGACCAATTTCCCGGCCTCCTATATTCACATCCTGGACGGCAAACAGATGGCACGGGGACTGTTGACGGTCAGGGATCTATCTGCCGGCGGCATGAAACTCAAGATCAGCGACAGTCACCACCTGACTGCCGGAGACATTATTCAAGTGGAATTTCACCTCGACGATGCGAACCGGACGCTAATCAGAAAAAAGGTGATTATCCGTTATATAAACGGAGAACTGATGGGGACTGAATTTTCTCCCACAGAGGCGACCGACAGTGCCCTGGGGTTCTATCTTTTCAGTTAGTCTCCATCCATAAATGGTCTTTTTATCCGCCTGCGGCGTATAAATGCCGGGAAGCTAGGAGGCAAGGAAGCTGGAAGGCTTATTAACGGATAAAATTTTTTTTAGACTTCAAGCCTTCTGGCTTTCCAGCTTTCCAGCCTGCCGAAGGCAGAAGTTGCGGCTTTGTTGAATACATTGGAGATGAGCCCGTCTGGTGGAACGGCGGAAACGACAACAGAAAGGCGAAAGAGATGGCGTATTGTAAATACTGCGGCCGGGAGCATAATGTTGGTTTTGTATCCACACGCTTTGCCGGGACCGACGGCGTTTCACTGGAAACGACCAAATGGGCCGATGTTTTTGAAAAAGTGGGTTTTGCGTGCTATTATTTTGCCGGTGAGCTTGACCGGCCGGCGGATTGCTCCTTTCTGGTCGAAGAGGCCCATTTTCAGCACCCGGATATCAAGGATGTATACAGCAGCTGCTTTGGTGTTCGGGTCAGGAAGCGTTCCGTGACGCAAAAAATCCATAAACTGAAGAGCAAGCTCAAGGATAAGCTCTATGCGTTTATTAAAAAATTCAATATCGACTTGCTGATTCCTGAAAATGCGCTGACCATTCCGTTAAATATTCCCCTGGGTATTGCGCTGACCGAAGTCATTTCAGAAACCGGCATGCCCACCATTGCCCATCACCATGATTTTTTCTGGGAGCGCCAGCATTTCATGACCAATGCCGCCTGGGAATATCTCAACATGGCGTTTCCACCGCACCTGCCACCCATTGAGCATGTGATCATCAATTCTTCAGCGGACAACCAGTTGAGTTTGCGAACCGGAATTTCGGGCACAATTATTCCCAATGTCATGGATTTTGAAAATCCACCGCCGTTGACCAATGGCTATGCTTCCTGTGGATTTGAGGCCGGTGAAAATACCCCGGAGTCCGACGGTTATGCTGACGATGTGCGCGAGGCCCTGGGAGTCGCAGACGACGAGGTGTTGGTTCTGCAACCTACCCGGGTGGTCAAACGCAAGGGAATCGAGCATGCCATCGAACTGGTGCACCGGCTGGGGAAGAAGGCCAAACTCATCATTTCCCACGCATCGGGTGACGAAGGCTATGATTATGAACGGCGGGTGAGAGAATACTCCAAGTTGATGAAAGTCGATACATATTTTGTGGCCAACATCATCAATGAGAAAAGAGGTCTGACGGAAAACGGCAGAAAGATATACACCCTGGAAGATGTCTACCCCCATGCCGACCTGGTGACCTATCCATCCACCTTTGAAGGATTTGGCAATGCTTTTTTAGAAGCCATCTATTTTTGCCGACCGATCGT
>JAOZSC010000303.1 GCA_029939875.1 Desulfobacterales bacterium | reverse complement strand
TCTCCGGGCTTGATTCAGCGCTATTTTATTAGACAGGCTTATCCGAAATTGGGATAGGGTTCAAGTCCGGACCACGATCAATTCATTTTACCGGAGGAAGACGACATGACGCGCAGCTTCAGTGCATTGATGGTAGTTTTTATTGCGACGGCTTTTTTCTATACGCCAGGGGTTTTCGGAGCCGATCTTGCCAACGGCCGCAAGGTGTTCGAGTCCTATTGTATCGGCTGTCATAAAAACGGCGGCAACACGGTGGCTGCCGGTAAAACATTGAAAAACGATGCTTTGAAAGAAAACGGCCTCACTTCGCTTAAGGCCGTCAAGGATCAGGTAGCCGCCGGTCGGGGGTCCATGCCGGCCTTCGGCAGCTTTCTCAGTGCCGGGGACGTGGAAGATGTTGCTGCTTACGTACTGAATCAGGCTGGCCGGGGATGGTAACTCCGGGGGGCGGACAGGGGGAAAAGTTACGGGCGGCCCGCGCAATATGCATTTTGGTTTCGCCAAATGGACAATGACGCTCAACCAAAACACATATTGCGCTCCATTGATAGCAGATTCGCCTGACTTTTTGAAAATGCATCAGCATATCAGTAAACTTTTTTACAGGCAAAGGAGATGGATCATGAAAACAAGAAGGCAGTTTTTAAAAGGCTCTTTGATTGCTGCGGGTGCGGTGGCCCTGAGCAATTCCGGCCAGGTGTTTGCTTCGGCCGGAGGATATCCAACCGGAGTTTTTTACACCCAGGCCAATTCCGGCCGATGGGCGAAAAAGGTTGGAAGTCATGCTCCCAAGGTCAGTGTCAAGGGCTCAACGGTGACCATCCTGACGGCGCATCCCATGTCTGAAAAACATTACATCGTGCGCCACACCCTGGTTTCCGCCGACGGAAAGGTACTGGGGGAGAAAACATTTTATCCCACGGATAAAACGGCACTCTCCACTTATCAATTACCGCAAAACGCCGGTACCCGTTTTTATGCCACCAGTTTTTGCAATCTGCATGATTTCTGGATAACCGAGTTTACGGTTTAAAATTTGCGAGCACGGCCGCGCCGCTGCAAGGCAATGGCCGGGCTCGCAAATAATGCTGGATGCCGAACGTCGCGTCCGGCCTTAATCATGTTACCCGGCTTTGATCTTAATGCTGCGCGGGGTTGCTTTTTCGACCTTCGGCAGTGTCAGCCGTAAAACCCCATCGGTCAGCTGGGCATCGATTCGGTCTTTATCGATTACCTCTGAGAGGCTGAATTGCCGAAAATAACGGCCGATTTCGTATTCAACGAGAATGTCCTCCTCGTCGGCTTCCTCGAATGGCGTGATGTCACCGGTCAGGGTCAGAACATCCTCACGCAGATCGATATTCAGATTTTCTAATGTCACCCCCGGGATGTCGGCCAGCAGGGTGATCTGCTTTTCGGTCTCAAAAATATCAACAGCCGGTGTGAAAACCAGCCCCGGCCTTGTCTGTTCGGCCGGTGTGGAAAGTTCCTGTTTTTCTCTGGGCTGAAGCTCTTTGGTCTCGGCCATAACGTATCCCCCCTTTCAAACGTTGTCTTACTAACGGATGGTGATCTGTTTTGGTTTGGCCGCCTCCGCTTTGGGAATCACCACCGTTAAAATTCCGTTCATCTGACTTGCTTCGGCCTTGTCCACGTCCACCTCTCCGGGCAGGGCCAGGACCCGGCTGAAGGTTCCGGCACTGCGTTCCCTGCGATGGTAACGTACATCTTCACCTTCGGAGGGAATATTGCGTTGCCCGGAAATCGAAAGACTGTTGCCTGTTGCTGAAATATTGATATCTTCGGGCTTCATCCCGGGAAGCTCCGCTCGAACATAGTAATTATTATTATCCTCGGTTAAATTGATCAGCGGAAATACACCGGCCCCGAGCAGCCGCTGAGGGCGTCTCTCCAGTTCTCCAAAAACTTCGTCCATCTGTCTTCGCATCCGTTCCAATTCCTCAAAAGCGCTTCTGAAATCCCAGGTGGGGTTGTAAAAAGGTCGTCTGAAAATCATAATTGCTCCCTCCTTTCCTCCGAACATTTTTTTCTCAGCTTGTTTTGATCCTGATGGTCCGGGTTTCGGCCTCCCGGGCCTTCTTGAGCTTTATTTTTAAAATGCCATTTTTATATTTGGCGTCAACTTTCGAGGCATCCACATCCACCGGCAGTTCGATGCTTCTTTTATAATATCCATATGAGCTTTCGATGCGGTGGTAATGCTCGTCGGATTCTTGCCTTTCCTGCTTTTTCTCACCTTTTATGGTTAAAATCCGGTTATCCAGAGAAATGTCGATGTTTTCGAGATCAACACCGGGGATCTCCGCTTTGACCACGATGTTTTTTTTGTTTTCACTGACATCTATGCTCGGGTACCAGATTTCTTCCGACAACAGGGGCCGGATTGGAAACAGAGGGTCGTTGAAAAAGCGATCAAACAGATCATCAAAGTCATGTTGAAAACTGGTTATTTGACGATTTCGCCTGCGCCAGGGGATCAAATTTTTCATAAGATCACCTCCTCTTTTTCGCTGTTTTGGTCAAAAAATAATCCAAAAAACACCCGTGTCAAGGTATATAATATTATTTAATACAAAAAAAATTAAAAGTAATATTACAGATAAAATTTGGAGGAGGCCACCCTCTTTTAATCTATTCAACTTACTGATTTAATAGAAAACAACATCTGCCACACCCATTATTACACCCGATGGCACAAGAGGGATTTTTGCTGGATTCAGTGGTGAGTTCAGAATAGGGATGGTGTCGATACAGGCTTCGAACCGGTGAAACGCTGCACGGAGCGATTGACGTCCCCGGAGATGGTCAATGGAGGGCCTGGGCCGGAAACCCCGATTCGATATTGAGTTCCAGCGACCGGGAGTCGATTATACCGGGACGGTTATTCTTGCCACAGATTTTGCACAAAATCACGGCTGAGGTTCAGGTATCGAAAAAGCATTTCGCCATCTCCGCAGAACACTTCCAGGGTGATGGTGCCGTCATAGCCGGTACGTTTTAACGCCGCCACGGCTTTTTTCCAGTCAATGCTGCCCACCCCCAGGGGCATGTGGTGGTCCGCGGTGGAACGGTTGTCTGAAAAATGAACATGCCGAATGCTTTTACCCAGGTGCCGGCAAAAAGCACCGGCATCATCGCGGCCGAAATTTGTGTGGCCAAAATCCAGATGCACGCCCAACCCGGGCACTTCATTGAGCAGCTGTGAAAAGATGGAAACGCGGTCAAAGGGAGCCTTGTAGTTTTCAAACACCACCTCCAGCCCGTAATCAGCGCCCATTTTCACGACGGGTCCCAGGGCTTCGATATTCAACGTGACCAGCTCGGAGCGCATGGCCGGCGGACAGAAATAACAGGGGTGGATATTCATGATCGTTGCTCCCAGGGTGCTGAAAATTTTGGCACAGCGTTCCAACTCCCCAAGACAGGCCTGCCGGACGTCGGCAACCGGATAGGCCCACGGCAGGCAGGGGTCAGTGTGTCCGGTGAGCGACATGTCAAAGCGTTCCAGCAGCGATTGAACCCTGGCGGTGTCGATGTCGGCGGCCCCGGGAGCCTCGATGGTTAAATCCACAAAGTCAAATCCGGCCCCTCCAATGGCCGCAATCTGGTCGTAAACCGGTTTGGCCGGATTGTTCATAACGCCGATTTTCATTTGGCTTCACCTTTTGCTTTGCGTATTAGTCATTCATTTTGCACTGGTATAGCGGGGTTTGACTTTTCTTACAACACTAAACATCGCTTCCATGAATTCTATCTCTCGAAACAACAGGTTGTATTTATGTTGATCTTGACACACAAGAGACAATCTGACATATTTATCCCGCTGAAAAGCAAGTTCCTAATTGAAGGAAATAGCGGGTGGACTGCCATTTTTCAAGACGGTAAATGAACGGCAGAAACTGTTGGGCGTAGTGAGTGCTCTGGTGCTGCGGCAGCTAAGTCCGAGTAAAAAGGAGGCGCTTTGAGATTTTTTAAGGGAAAAGCAGCGTTCATTGCATGCGCTGCAACGGCGATGATTTTCCTCGCGCCAGGCATACTGCCGGCACTGGCTTCCACCTGCGTTGAGTGCCACACCGATGAAGCCGCTTTGAAGCACAACCTTTCCAAGATCGAAAAAAAGAAATCGGCGCTGACTTCCGGGATCGGTTGAGGCGGGAGCGTGGCTCCGTT
>JAOZSC010000302.1 GCA_029939875.1 Desulfobacterales bacterium | reverse complement strand
AAAGGAGAAAAACCATGACAAAAATCACGGTCAACAAAGTGGTGCTCGCTTACAGCGGCGGGCTGGACACGTCGGTGATTGTTCCCTGGCTGAAAAACAATTACGACAATTGCGAGGTAATCTGTTTCACGGCCGACCTGGGCCAGCAGGAAGAACTCGAGGGACTGGAGCAAAAAGCCATCGCCTCGGGGGCCAGCAAACTGGTGATAATGGACCTGCGCGAAGAATTTCTTACCGACTACGTGTTTCCGACCCTGCAGGCCGGTGCAGTCTATGAACGTGACTACCTGCTGGGAACCTCCATGGCCCGGCCCCTGATTGCCAAAAAAATGGTGGAGCTCGCTGCGGCCGAAGGTGCGGACGCAATTTCACACGGGTGCACGGGCAAGGGCAACGACCAGGTACGTTTCGAACTGACGGTCATGGCGCTTAACCCGAAGCTTAAAGTCATCGCTCCCTGGCGGGAGTGGGAAATCCGCAGCCGTGAGGACGCCATCAGGTATGCCACCAAATTCAACATTCCCCTTGCCCAAACGGAAAAAGACATCTACAGCCGGGACCGCAACATCTTCCACCTCTCCCATGAAGGCGGCCTGTTGGAAGATCCCTGGAATGAGCCGGACGAGGATATGTACCAATTGACCATCAGCCCCCACAAGGCTCCGGATGAACCGGAATATGTCGAAATCGACTTCGAGCAGGGTAACCCGGTGCGTTTAAACGGACAGGCGCTTTCGGCAGTGGAACTGTTCACCCGTTTAAACAACATTGCCGGCGCCCACGGCATCGGCCGGGTGGACATCGTGGAAAACCGCCTGGTGGGGATGAAAAGCCGCGGCGTATATGAAACCCCGGCGGGCACGGTTATCTTCCGGGCCCACCAGGCCCTGGAAAGCATCTGCCTGGACAAGTACACCATGCATTACAAGGACTTTGTGGCGGTCAAGTATGCCGAACTGGTTTACAACGGCATGTGGTTTATGCAGCTGCGCCAGGCTCTAGACGCTTTTGTCCAGGCCACCCAGCAACGGGTTTCCGGCACGGTGCGTCTGAAACTTTATAAAGGCAACATTGTGGTTGCCGGCCGCAAAAGCCCCACCAGCCTGTACCGTGAGGATTATGCCTCGTTCGGCGAAGAGGATGTGTACAACCAGCAGGACGCCCAGGGATTTATCCAGTTGTTCGGCCTGCCGCTCAAAGTGGAAGCCCTGCTGGCTATTGACGGCGGCGGCGAAAGCCGCTATCACAAACCGGACTACACCAAGTTCAAGCGGGATTAGTTATGAATGCACGTTTACTCCTGTCAGACGGACTGACATTTGAGGGACTTTCGCTGGGGGCTCTGGGAACCGCCACCGGAGAGGTGGTGTTCAACACCGCCATGATGGGTTACCAGGAGATACTCACCGATCCGTCCTATCATTTTCAACTGGTGACGATGACCTACCCTCAAATCGGCAACTATGGTGTGAACCCCAAAGATTTCGAATCCAGGCGCATCTATGCGGCCGGCTTTATCATTCGCGAATACAGCCCGGTGGTCAGTCACTGGCAGGCCAGTAAATCCCTGGATGAATATTTGAAGTTTTACGGTGTCGTCGGCATCAGCGATATCGACACCCGGGCGCTGACCCGTCACCTGCGTGACTGCGGGGCCCAGATGGGAATGATCACCACCTCGGACGAATCCGCGCAGACCCTGATGGACCGACTGGCAAAGGGCAAGCAGCTGGTCGGGCGCGATCTCGCCCGAGAGGTCACGGCCGATGCGATCTACGACTGGCCCCTGGACGGTGAAGAGCCGCCTGAACAACCGCTGGATTTTAAAGTGGCTGTTTATGACTTTGGCGTTAAATTTTCCATTCTGCGAGCCCTGTATCGACAAGGATGTAAATTGCGCATATTTCCGGCCCACACCCCGGCCGATGAGGTGCTGGCATGGAACCCGGACGGCATATTTCTTTCCAATGGCCCCGGAGATCCGGAACCGGTTGACTACGCGGTTAAAACCGTGCAATCGCTGCTGGGCAAAAAACCCATTTTCGGCATCTGCCTGGGGCATCAAATCCTGGGGCTCGCCCTGGGCGCCAAAACCAGCAAGCTGAAATTCGGCCACCACGGGGCCAATCATCCCGTCAGGCACCTGCCCACCGGGGCCGTGGAGATCACCTCCCAGAACCATGGATTTATCGTGGATGCCGACAGCCTGCCGGCCGACGAGGTCGAGATCACCCATATCAATTTAAATGACGGTACGCTGGAAGGCTTTCGGCACAAAAGGCTGCCCGTTTTTTCGGTCCAGTATCACCCGGAGTCGGCTCCCGGTCCCCGGGACAGCCGCTACCTTTTTGAAAACTTTGTCAGGGAAATGAAACAGTTCAATGCCTAAACGAAAAGACATCAAACGCATACTGGTCATCGGATCCGGGCCCATTGTCATCGGGCAGGCCTGCGAATTTGATTATTCGGGAACCCAGGCTTGCAAGGCGCTGCGAGAAGAAGGTTTCATCGTCATTCTGATCAACAGCAATCCAGCCACGATCATGACGGACCCCGAATTTTCGGATAGAACCTATATTGAGCCGCTGCAGGCCGATGCCGTCGCGAAAATCATCGAAGCCGAGCGCCCCGATGCGTTGCTGCCCACCCTGGGCGGGCAAACCAGCCTCAACCTGGCCGTTGAACTGGCCGAAAACGGCACGTTGGATGAATATGGCGTCGAGCTGATCGGGGCGCGGCTGGAGACCATCAAGATGGCTGAAGATCGGGAACTTTTTCGCCAGGCCATGGGGGACATCGGATTAAAAGTTCCCGACGGCGGTTGTGTCAAGACCCTTGAAGAGGCTCAAATCCTGTGCAAAACCATCGGTTTTCCGCTCATCATCCGGCCCTCGTTCACCCTGGGCGGTATCGGCGGCAGCGTGGTCTACAACAAGGAGGAATTCAGCAAGGCCGCCCAGTGGGGCCTGGATTCAAGCCCGGTCACCGAAATTTTGATCGAACAATCCGTGCTCGGCTGGAAGGAATACGAACTGGAGATCATGCGCGACGGCGCTGATAATTTCGTTATCGTCTGTTCGATTGAAAATTTTGACCCCATGGGCATTCACACCGGCGACAGTATCACCGTGGCCCCCGCGCAGACGCTCACCGATGTGGAATACCAGAACATGCGCGATGCCGCCAAGAAAATCGTTGCCAAGGTAGGGGTTGAAACCGGCGGGGCCAACATTCAGTTTGCGCTGGATCCTCAAACCGGGGACATGGTGGTCATTGAAATGAATCCGCGGGTTTCCCGCAGTTCGGCGCTGGCCTCCAAGGCCACCGGGTTTCCCATCGCCAAGATTGCGGCCAAACTGGCGGTCGGCTATCATCTGCATGAAATCCCCAACGACATCACGCGCCAGACCCCGGCCTGCTTTGAGCCTGCCATTGATTATGTGGTGGTGAAAATTCCCCGCTGGGACTTTGAAAAGTTTCCCGAGGAGGATAGGCGGCTGACCTCCCAGATGAAATCCATCGGTGAAGCCATGGGCATTGGCAGGACCTTTAAAGAAGCACTGAACAAAACCCTGCGCTCCCTTGAAAACGGCTGGTCCGGATTTCACGCCATTGAGCACAATGGCTATGGCCAGCTATCGCGCAGCGCCCTGCTGGATGATATCCGTTTCGGAACCCCGGACCGTATATTAAAAATCTGGCATGCCATCAAAACCGGCATCAGCCTGGAAGAAATCGCCCGGGTGACCACCATCGACATCTGGTTTCTGCAAAACCTCAAACAACTGGTGGAGTTTGAATCCCGCATCGCCACAGAATACCAAAGTCGGCACACCATCCCCCCGGCCACCATGCTCAGCGCCAAACGGCTCGGCTTTTCCGATCAGCATATTTGCCTGTTAACCGGCAAATCCGAGACAGAAATCCGAAGTTTCCGCAAAGCCGCCAGCATCCGGCCCTCCTATAAAATCGTCGATACCTGTGCGGCCGAGTTCGAATCCTTTACGCCCTACTATTACTCCACCTATGACCAGGAGAATGAATCCAGCGCCTCGGGAAAAAAGAAAGTCATCATTCTGGGCGGGGGGCCCAACCGCATCGGCCAGGGGATCGAATTTGACTACTGCTGCGTGCACGGGATCCTGGCGTTAAAATCTTTGGGCATCGAAGCCATCATGATCAACTGCAACCCGG
>JAOZSC010000301.1 GCA_029939875.1 Desulfobacterales bacterium | reverse complement strand
GCAGAGCGTAGAATGGAAAGGTTGAACGATGCAATTGTCTGTTAATAGAGATATGAAGAATTCAAAGGAGAAGCCCCTGCCGCCGGGGCGCATCAAAATTGTCCTCGCATTGAAGTCATTGCTCGGGCAAAAGGATTTCTCCACCATCACCACGGCGGAAATTGCAAAAACCGCCGGCGTAACCGAAGCGCTTATTTATAAATACTTTAAAGACAAACGTGATCTGCTGCACCAGCTGCTAAGTGAATACCTTGAGCAGTACCGGGCCCAATTGCTCCAGTCCATCAGAGGTATCAATGGTGCATTTAACCGGCTGCGCAAGCTCATCTGGTACCATATCAATGTATATGCCACCAACCGGGTTTTTGCCAAAATTCTTCTGATCGAGGTCCGCAACTATCCGGATTATTATAAAAGCGAAACTTACAAACGGGTAAAAGAGTACAGTGACGTTGTACTGAAGGTCATTGAGGAGGGCGTTCAAAACGCAGAGATCCGCAGTGATCTCCCGCCCAAATTGATCCGCTACGGAATTCTTGGCAGTATCGAACAGGTTTGCCTGTCCGGTATTATTTTCGGCAAGAAAATCAACCCGGACGAGCTGACCGAACAGTTGTGCGAATTTATTTTCAGTGGGATTAAAAAAGAAAGCTCATAGCTGAAAGGCTGAATGGAACAAAAAGTTGAATAGTTGATTATTAAATATCAATCAATATAACGAGTATCCGTCCACAAATGGTAGATTTTGGTTTGCAGCAAGGTCTGAGCGATTTTGAACCCCACGGCGTAGCAGTCTCTGCGATAGCAGGCATAGTGGGCTATGTCGAGGATTTCAAAAGAGCGAAAACGCCGCTGCGGGCCAAAAGATGCCGTTTGTGGATGGACACTAAGATCGGAGGTCTGCTGGATGGGAAAATGGATGAACGGCTATCTCGAAAAACTGACCGCCAATCGTCGCGAAAACCTTGACGCCGGCGGCCTTGAACGCATTGGGCGCCAGCACGAACTCGGTAAACTCACCGCCCGGGAAAGGATCGATCGCCTGGCTGATCCCGGCTCCTTTGAAGAAATCGGCTCACTGGTAAGAGAATTCCGCCTGGGACTAGAAGGCGCTGCCCGGCCCAGCCCTTCTGATGGAGTGGTCATGGGCCTGGCTGAGGTAAACGGCCGGCCCGTGATGGTATACAGTCTGGATTTTACCGTCATGTCCGGTTCCATCGGAGACCAGGGAATCTGGAAAATGGCCGAACTCGTGCAGATGGCCGGGCAGCAGCAGATGCCCATCATCGGAATTTTTGATTCCGCCGGCTCACGGTTCAGCTTCAAAAACGGCTATGTGGGCTTAAACGGATTGGGCCAGCTGGTCCGAAGCTACTGTTTGTACTCCGGTGTCATTCCTCAAATCTCTCTGATCCTGGGGCCCTGCACCGGCCCCATTGCCCAGGTGCCGGTCTTGTCCGATTTCCTAATCATCAACCGCAACACCGGGTTTTTATGGTGGGGAGGAGATGTCCAGTCAGACGATGCCGGATCAGCCGAATTTCACATGGAAAAAAGCGGCCAGTGCGATCTGCTGGCTGACAGCGATGAAGAGGCCATCGACCAGGTCAAACAGCTGTTGACCTTCATCCCCCAGAATTTCCGTGAAAAGCCCGCGGTAATCCAATCCGGCGATGACCCTGAGCGCAGGGAAGACTCCCTGCTGGATGTGATGCCTGACGACCCGAAATTCACCTATGATATTCACAAAATCATCGATCTGATCGTAGATGACGGGGCCTTTTTTGAACTGAAAGAAGATTTTGCGCCCAACATGGTGGTGGGATTTGCCCGTTTTGACGGCATGGTGACCGGCATCGCCGCCACCAACCCGGACGAACTCAGTGGCATCATGGAACCGGACTCCTCTGACAAGTACGACCGCTTCATTATGTTCCTGGATGCCTTTAACATCCCGCTGCTGACCATCTCCGACACACCGGCATTTCCTCCCGGGGACAAGTGGGAGCGGCGGGGGGTCATCCGGCATGGCGCTAAAAACCTTCACGGGTACTCGCATCTGACCAACCCGAAAATAACCTTGGTCCTGCGGCGCTCCTACGGCGGTTCAAACATCGTGCTGGGATGCAGCAAAATGGGACCGGACTTCATTTACGGTTGGCCGACGGTGGAATTTGCTCCCACCGGCCCGGAGTCCATTGTGCAGGCCGTTTTCCACAAAGAGCTGACCAAAGCCAAACAGGAGGGCAATTACCAGGAGGTCTATGACTTCTTTTTAAGCATCCTGAAGGAACACTTCAGTGTCATGACCATGGGAAAAACGTTTACCACCTATTACACGGTCCATGAAGTGATTGATCCACGGGAAACACGCTCCAGGATTGTCAAGGCCCTGCGCGCCACAATTAACAAACATGAAGAAGTACCGGAGAAAAAACGTTATATAAAACCAGCTTAAACGAAGAAAGGCTGGCACAATGGAGTACAGGAGTGATGGGTTTGTATAAATCTCAATTATCAAATCACAAATGCCAAACAAATCACAATGTCCGAAATTCAAAACTCGGAACCCGTCTGCCAAGTCAGTTTTGGTCATTGAATATTGGAATTTATTTGAAATTTGGTAGAATATAGCCAGTATGTTGGTGCTAAAACTTTATAATTAAAAAGCAATAAGCAACAGGAGTAATCCTTATGGGCAATCGAATGGATGGAGCCATTGCACGGTACCGGGAAATCCAGGAAAAAAACCGCCTGGGCGGCGGTGTCAAGCACATCGAACGCCAGCACGGACGAGGCAAGCTGACCGCCCGGGAACGCATCGCAATGCTTGCCGACCCCGGAAGCTTCAATGAGTTGGGTTCTTCTGTGGGAACGACCTGCCGGCGCATCGACGGCCGGGTACCGGACGCGCCCTGTGATGGCGCCGTGCTCGGCACCGCCCGGGTCAACAACCGGCTGGTGATGATTTACGCCAGTGATTTTACGGTACTGGGGGGATCGGTGGCCGCCCAGCACCTGGCCAAATACGCCAAATCCATTGAAATGGCCGCCCACTGGGGCATGCCAATAGTCAACCTGCTGGATTCCTCGGGGGGTCGACTCGGGTACGAGGATGTCGCCCTGGCCGGGATGGACTGGTACTTCCGGATCCAGTCTTTGTATTCGGGCGTAATGCCCCAGGTCACAGTGCTCATGGGACCCTGTATCGCCGGCAGCGCCTATCTGCCGACTTTGTGCGACTTTTTGCTCATGAGCCGTATTTCGGCCAACATGTGGCTAGGAGGCCCCCGCCAGACTCAGGCAGCCACATCTGAAAAAATCGACCGCAATGTGGGCGGAGCCGACTATCACATGCAATACAGCGGAAGCTGCGATGTGGTGGAAGCAGACGATGAGCAAATCATAAAAAAATGCCGTCTGCTGCTGCGTTACCTGCCTCAAAATTACAAGGAAAAACCGCCGGCCTGGGAGCAGACCGATCAGGCCGACCGGGCCGTGGAGGAACTGGTCGATATTGTGCCTGATGAATTTGACCGCACCTACGATATGCACGCGGTCATTGAACGACTGGTCGACAACGGGGAATATTTTGAAATCAAGGACGAGTATGCGAAAAACCTGATCACCTGTTTTTGCCGCTTCAACGGCGAAGTGGTGGGCATAGCAGCCAGCAATCCCATGGTTCCTGGCAGCATCCTGGAAATTAACGCCTGCGACAAGTATTACCGGTTTCTGCAAGTGCTCGACGCCTACAACATTCCCCTGGTCAACCTGGTGGACACCCCGCCGCTTGTTCCCGGCGAAAGCCAGGAGTCCCAGGGGTTGATCCGCCACATGGGAAAAATAACCGACGTCTATGCCACCGCGACCGTGCCTAAAATCAGCATTGTTTTACGCGAGGCATACGCAGATGCCGGCAGCATGATTATGGGAATGCCCAAAAGCATGGGAGCGGACCTAACCTATGCCTGGCCCATTGCCCGGTTTGCCGTGGAGGCCTCGCAGATGGACTACCGAAAGGTTTACGGCCGGGGAATTGAGGATGATGCTTACACCGGCTATCTCAACCGATCCCGCGAAAAGCTGGATGCCTATGATACGGCCCGCAGCTGGACGGCCCAGGTCACCGATGAAATCATTTTGCCCGCCGATACGAGAAAAAAAATCATCGAAGCCCTGGAATTGACGCGCAACAAA
>JAOZSC010000016.1 GCA_029939875.1 Desulfobacterales bacterium | reverse complement strand
ATTCATAACAGCATTTTACCGGCATTTCAATCGTCGTGTTGGTTGAATATGATGATTGAGCCTTAATTGATGCCTAAATCAGCTTGCAATTATTTGGTTTGTAGCGTATTTTTCTACATTTCGGGCCGAGGATGTTTTCTGGAATTATCGAACCCCATTGCGGTCAAAACAACCATGGATGAACAGACCAAAATCATGCTGCGGGCCCTGGACGCGTTCAATCGTAAAATACTGGTGGTGTCCCCGCAGTTTGAAATACTGGCCATCCGGGGACACGATACCGGCGTTTCCGGCAGCGATGTCATCGGAAGCAAATGTTACAAAACCCTGTACAAGCGCCAAGCGGCCTGCATCGAGTGTCCGACTTTCAAGGTGAGTCGTCTGCGCCAGCCGGCACTTAGCCACGGGTACCATCCTCCCCAGAAACCGAACCAGATACCATGCCTGTATTCCTACCCCCTGGTTTCCAGTGGAAAAATTGACGGCTATGTAATGATGGATTTTGATTTTCCCGCCCTGGATGCGCTCGAAGAAAAGCTGCGGCGCACCAATGCTTTTTTCAGCAACCTGATTCTCAGTGCGGTTGACTGTGTGATTGCCGCCGACCTGAGCGGCAAGATCCTGAATTTCAACAACTCGGCGGCCGAAATATTCGGCTACAGCGTGGAGGAAGCCTTAAAGGATCTGAACATCCGCGATCTGTACCCCGGCGATGGGGCCAAAGAAGTGATGCGCAAACTGCGCAGTGACGAATACGGGGCAAAGGGTAAACTGAAAAGATACCACGTCGATGTGAAGGCCAAAAACGGTGAATTGATTCCCATCAGTCTTTATGCCTCCATCATCTATGAGGATGGACGCGAGACGGCGACCATCGGCTTTTTCCATGACCTGCGGGAGCGGCTGCGCATCAAGGCGGAGTTGGAAAAAACCCAGGTTCAGCTGTTGCAGGCTGAAAAAATGGCTTCCCTGGGTAAACTGGCAGCCGGAGTGGCCCACCAGATCAACAATCCCCTGGGCGGCATCACATTGTTTGCCAAACTGGCTTTGGAGGAATACGAGCTGGAAGAAGGCGTACGGCAGGATCTGCAACGGATTCTCAAAGATGCCCGCAGGTGCCGGGATACGGTCAAGGAACTGCTGGAATTTACCCGTCAAACCCGCCATCATATGCGACCCCACGAAGTCAACCAGGCCATTGCCCGCACCCTGTTTCTATTGGAAAATCAAAGCCTGTTTCAAAATATAGAAATCGAAAAAAAGTTTGCAGCCGATCTGCCGCCGGTAAACGCGGACATCCAACAGCTGAACCATGTCTTTATGAATATCATTTTAAATGCCGCCCAGGCCATGGACGGCAAGGGGAAACTGACGATCACCACCGATCACGATGCCGCCGTCGGGTGGGTGGTGGTGGAGATTGCAGACTCGGGCCCCGGCATTGCCGACGCGGTGATGCCCTGCATTTTTGACCCGTTTTATACCACCAAAGAGGAGGGGCAGGGGACCGGCCTGGGACTCAGCCTGGTATACGGAATTATTGAAAATCACGGGGGCCGGATTCATGCCCGCAATCAGCCTGCAGGCGGAGCCGCTTTCGTCATCGAGCTTCCCGTAGCCATGCGCAAAACTCAAGGAGATCAAGGTGGACAAGACTGACAAACCCATGTCGGTGCTGGTTGTAGATGATGAAAAGGATATCCGGGATGCCTGTGAGCGCATCCTTACCCGGATTGGTTTTCAGGTCCTGACAGCCTCCACCGGAGCCGCCGCCCTGGAGGTGATGAGCCGCAATAGCGTTCCCATCCTTTTGCTGGACCTGAAGATGCCCGGCATGGACGGGATGCAGGTTCTCACCCATGTCAGGGAGATGGACGAGACCACCCTGGTGATTATGATTACGGGTTTTGCCACGGTGGAAACGGCCATTGAAGCAATGAAAAACGGCGCCTATGATTTTATTGCCAAACCTTTCGAGCCGGAGCAACTGCGGATTGTCGTCAACCGGGCAGCCGAAAAAATGCAGTTGCTCCACGAGACCCGGGCTTTGGAAGAAGAGCGCAACCGGACGCTGGCCGACCTTCATACTGAAAAAACTCGCATTCGCACCATTGTCGAATCACTTCCCGACGGCGTGGGGGTGACCAATTCACAGGGGCAGATGGTCTTGATGAATCCGGCTTTTTTACAGCTGCTGGATTTACCGCCTGACTGTGCTCCGGGCAAACCCATTGAAGCCTGTATTGCCGACAACGAGTTTTGCAATTTGATTCGGGAAATCTCCCAGGGCTGGCACGTGGACTATGAGGACATTCCCAGCCATGAGCTGGATGTCTCCGACGAAAAATTTCTCCTGGCTCGCAGCCGGCCGGTGCTGGGTGAAAAAAACCAGTGCCTGGGAGCCGTGGTCAACCTGGTGGACATCACCAGCATGAAAATCATAGACCGCATGAAATCCGAATTCGTGGCCAAGGTTTCCCATGAACTGCGTTCACCGCTGTCCACCATTCACGAACAGCTGGCCCATGTGCTCAGTGAAATGCTGGAAGAATCCTCCGGGGTGGACCCCCACATTCTCCAGCGGGCCAAGGAAAAAACCCATGGTCTGATTTCCCTGATCGGAGATTTGCTTGATTTATCCCGTATCGAGGCGGGCATTGTTACCCAGGAGCCTACCTCCGTGTGCATCGATGAACTGCTGAAAAATATCGTCGATTTTATGGGAACCCGGGCAAAGGGCAAAAATCAGTCCCTGCTTCTCGATTTGCCGGACCAACCGCTGCCGGCACTGATGGCGGATCCCCTGGCGTTGGAAAGCATTTTCGGCAACCTGATTGCCAATGCCCTCAATTACACGCCGCAAGGCGGTCTGATCCGGGTCCGGGCGGAGCTTGCGGGAATCAGCATACGGGTAAGCGTTATCGACAACGGATTTGGCATCGGGGCCCGCCACCTGGAAAAAATTTTTGACAGATTTTACCGGGTAAAAGATGAAAATACCCGCTTTATAACCGGCACGGGCCTGGGCCTGCCCATCGTCAAGGGGTTGGTGGACTCCCTGGGTGGGTTTATCGACGTGGAAAGCACTCCAGCCAGCGGCAGCACGTTTACGGTCACATTACCGGTGAAAGAAGCAGATAGCTCATAGAAAAAAAAGGATTCCATCCTATAGACTATCAGCTATGAGCTATCAGCTTAGGTCCCCGGCAGCGCGTTGAGAAACTCTTCGGGAGCCACCTGCACCCCGGTCCACAGGGCCAGGGTGCGTCGGGCCTGGAAGGCCAGGGCCGTAAGACCGTCCATAAACCGGATGTTGTTGCGGCGGGCCATGGTTTGCCAGAAATTTTCACTGCGCCCGTAGTTCAGATCAAAAACCAGCTGACAGCCGGGAATCTGCAGGTTTGCCACCAGGTCCGCCAGCCGGGGGCCTTCCCGGGGGCTGGAAACCGAAGTGGCATTGACCACAATGTCTGGACTAACGGGATGATCCGCCAGATCGTTGAGCCGATGTGCCGTTCCCCCGAATTTATCCACGATGCGGTCGGTTTTTGCAATGTCACGCCCGGCTACATGGACGGTGGCAGCCTGCAGCCAGTTTAACATGAAGACCACCGCCTTGGCCGCCCCTCCGGTTCCAAAAACCAGCGCGGACTTGCCGGCGGTTTCAAAACCGGCCTTGTTCAAGGCATCCATGAAGCCGATGGCGTTGGTATTGTATCCCTTGAGCTCATCGCCGTTGCGCACGATGGTGTTGATGGCGCCGATGATGTTGGCCCCTTCGGACAATCCGTCCAGGTGGGGGATGACCATCTCTTTATACGGAACAGTGACGTTGGCACCGGCGATGTTCAGGACCTTAAGCCCCTGAAGCGCCTGACCTATTTTCTGCGGCTCGACTTTAAAGGGCACATAAGCCGCCTGGATCCCGATGCGTTGCAGAACCATGGAAAACATGGCCGGGGATTTAGAGCGATACACCCGTTCGTCACTTAAAATGCAGAATACTTTCATTTAAGGTTCCAGGGCCGGCTTTGCACACTTATTCACAAACCCAACAGGCCCTTGACGCTTTCGGTGATTTGCTCTGCCGAGGCCGGTTTGGGAAGATAGTCATCGGCTTCAGTGCTCATCCCGTCCGCATGAGAGTACCGGGTGGAGGTTACGTGGGAGGCCACGGCGGTCAGCAGAATGATGGGGATGTTCGCATAGCGTGCATCGGCTTTTAATTCTGCGCAAACCTTGTAGCCGTCTTTTTCCGGCATCATCACATCCAGCACAATGGCGTCCGGCGGTGCGGCATGAACCTTTTCGATTCCCTCCACACCGTTATAGGCGACATCGACTTCAAAGCCTTCTTTTTCCAGATTTCCCTGGACAAGGGAGGCGAAATCGGGTTCGTCATCCACCACCAGGATCTTTTTTTTCTCGCTCATTTTATCCTCCTTGGTTACGCAAACGTTGGTGTTGGCCAAAGTTTCGGTGTTTCTCCCTGGCTGGAGAAGCCCGGGGAATCGGGTCTAACCTTATCAGTCGATTTGTGGCCGGGGGTAAAGACCGGCAGCTTCCACGATCTCGGGCACTTTTTGTTCCCATTCGATGGCCATGATATGAAAACCGGCGACTCCCTCGATTTCCTTGAGCCGCTGGATGGCTTCAATGCAGATCTTGATGCCTTCGTCGGCCTGTTTTTCCTTGGGAGTATCTGCTAAACGCTTGACGAGCTCGTCGGGGACATCCATGCCGGGCACCCTGTTTTTCATATACCGGGCCATGCCGGCATTTTTCATGGGGGTCATTCCCGCCAGGATATATACTTTTTCATGCAGTCCCCGGTCACGGGCCAGCTTCATCCATTCTTCGAATTTGTCGAGATTGTAAATACACTGGGTTTGGACGAATTCCACTCCGGCGGCAATTTTTTTTGCCAGCCGCGGCACCCGGATTTCAAACGGATCGGCAAACGGGTTGGCCGCCGCCCCGACGAACATCTGTGGCGGCCGTTTGATATCATCCCCGCCGAGAAATTTACCCTCATCGCGCATGTGCCGAACGGTCTGGATCAACTGCATGGAGTCCAGGTCGTGGACGTTCTGTCCCTGGGCACAGTCGCCGAAACTCAGGTGATCTCCGGACAGGCACAGGATGTTGTGGATGTCAAACGCGGCTGCTCCCAGGATGTCGCTTTGCAGAGCGATACGGTTGCGGTCCCGGGTAACCATCTGTAACACCGGCTCCAGACCCATGAGTTTGAGCCGGATGCAGGCCGCCAGGCTGCACATACGGGTCACCGAGGTCTGGTTATCGGTAATGTTGATGGCATCCACGTGGTCCTTGATCATTTCTGCCTTACGGGTGATGACTTCCGGATCGCTGCCCCGGGGCGGGCCACATTCCGAGGTAACGGCAAGATGGCCGGCGGCCAGAATTTTTTCCAATTTGCTGGGTGTCTTTAGATTCATGGCTGCACATCCTCCCTGTTCACTTTACGGGGTCCTCCCGCCCTGTCCGTGGACCAGTCCTTAACGGGTGCAATGGTTTCGAAATCGTCCATTTTGTCCAGCGCCTTGAGACGGTCGACAATCAGCTGCCAGGCACAGTCGACTTCTTTACTGATTTCGCACTTGCCGCCGGTGGAACCACCGCAGGGCCCGTTGAGCAGCCGCTTGGCGCAGCGCGATACCGGGCAGATCCCGCCGGTGGTGGCCAGGATACAGCTACCGCAGGCCTGGCAGCGTTCAGTCCACAGGCCGCGCTCTTCGGTCACCCCCAGAAAGCAGGTGTTCACGCCGGGAAAAATCGGTGTCGAATGGTATTTTTCGGCCATGAACTGGACTCCCACACCGCAGGCGATGGAGACAACGGCATCGTAACGGTCGATCACATCCCGGATCTCTTCCAGGTATTCGTGATCGCACTGCCGTTCAAGGGTCACCTCGTCAATTTTTATTTCCTGCCCCTGGTTGAGAAAATACATGCGCAGGGCTGACGCGAGAATGCCCACTTCCTTTTTGCCTCCGGCTTCGCAAACCGTGACGCACTCGTTGCATCCCAGTACCAGAACCGTTTTTTTGTCCTTGACTTGCTCGATGATTTCTTCAATCGGTTTTTTATCGGCAACAATCATAAATTTCGCCCTCTCTTTCCCGGTTGGTGGGGAGGATTCCCGCCTGTGGACCGGCGCTGTCTTGTGCGACCAACCGATGCAGTTGCTATGCGGCATTTTTTTGGGCCAGTTTGATGGGGTTGGGACCCATCTCGCGGATTCTCGTATCCATCTCGGCAGCGTATTTTGCGAAAAGGGGACCGTCGCTGGAGGCCAGGTTATACATCTGGGCCCGTTGCCCGCCGATGCCGATGGTGTCGAGAATGATGGCCGCCTGCTCTACCCGTTTGCGGGCTCTCAGGTTGCCGCTGTTATAGTGACAATCGCCTTCCATGCACCCGACGACGTAAACCCCGTCGGCGCCCTTTTCAAAGGCGTGCAGAATATGCAGTACATCGACTTTGCCGGTGCACGGAACGCGAATGATACGAATGTCGGTCGGGTATTGCAGTCGCATGGTACCTGCCAGGTCCGCAGCGGTATACCCTCAGAAATTGCAGCAAAACGCGATGATGATTGGTGTGAAATCCTCGCTCATGGGAGATCCCCTCTTTTATAAAAATACGGTAACTTCTTTAAAAAGTGCGTTCACCCCGCGCAATAGGTATTTCGGCCTCGCTCTCGGTGTCCTTTTGGGGCGTTTCCCAGCCTTCCAGCCCTTTCCCCTTCCACCTATGAGCCATCAGCTATTAACTGGCGCGTCAGCGCCTCCCCACTTCCCACTTCCGCATTCCGCCTTCCAACTTCTAAAGGGCTCCTTCCAGCAGGGCGTCCAATTTGCACATGATCTGCTCGTCCTGGTACCACCGCAGGTCAATGGCCTTGGCCGGGCATTCCGAGGCGCAGATGCCGCACCCGTGGCAAAGGGCCATGTCGATTTCGCTGACGCCCTCGGTATTGATCCGCGGCACACCGAAGGGGCAGGACCGCACGCATATCAGACAGGAGGCACAGTGCTCTGCCTCCACGTGGGCGGTTACCGCCGACAGGGTCAACTGGCTCTGGGACAGGAAGGTGGTGGCCCGTGAAGCGGCCGCCTGGGCCTGGGAAATGGTCTCGGAGATCAGCTTGGGGCTGTGGGCCGTGCCGCAGACGAAGATGCCCTCGGTGGACATGTCAACCGGTCGCAATTTGACATGGGCCTCCATGAAATAGCCTTCCGCGTTGCGCGCCACTTTTATGATCGAGGCCAGCTCTTCGGTGTCGGCAGCCACCATTCCGGCGCTCAAGGCTAACAGATCGGTCTCGACTTCCAGATCCAGATCCAGGACATGGTCTTTAAACGTCACCGTCAGGGCCTGTCCGGTTGATTGCACCCGGGGAGGATCGTCGGGGGTGAAACGGAAAAACAGCACCCCCAGCCGCCGGGCTTCCTTGTAGTAATCCTCCAGCACGCCATAGGTGCGGATGTCGCGATAGAGAATGTAAACCTCCGCGTCCGGATTGTCTTTTTTGATGTGCAAGGCGTTTTTAACGGCCGTCTGGCAGCAGATCCTGGAGCAGTTGGGATTTTCATCATTGCGGGACCCGACACACTGGATCATGACCACCTGCTGAAGATCAGCGGCGAAATTTTCTTCGAGCCGGTCGGCCAGTTCGATCTGGGTGACCACCCGTTTATCCTCGCCGTAAAGATACTCTTTGGGCCGGTACTCATCGGCACCCGTGGCCAGGATGACGACGCCATGATCCACCTTGCGTTCATACATACCGGGTCCGATCAGCAGTTCAGTGGTGAAATTGCCCTTGAACCCCGAAAAGCCGACCACCAGCGACTGTGTCAGGACCTGGATATTGTCATGGCCGGATACTTTTTGTAACAGTTGCGTTAAATATTCCCCAATTACAGCGCCTTCGATGGTGGCGGTCAACCGGGTGGCAAGTCCCCCCGGTTGTTTTTCCTTTTCCACGAGAACGACTTCAAAGCCCTGGTCGGCCAGGCTCAGGGCGGCGTTCATCCCCGCCACCCCACCGCCGAGTACCAGGGCCCGCTGAATAACGGAAATTTTTTTCTCCTCCAGCGGGTACAGGGTGGAGGCACGGGCAACGGCCATGTGCACCAGGTCCTTGGCTTTTTCGGTGGCTTGGCGGGGATTTTGCGAGTGAACCCAGGAATTCTGATTGCGGATGTTGGCCATTTCGATGAGATACTTGTTGAGTCCGGATTCTTCCAGGGTGTCCATGAAGATCGGCTCGTGGGTCTTGGGCGTGCAGGCGGCGATGACCAACCGATTGAGGCCATGCTCCTTGATAAGGTCTTTCATCAGCTCCTGGGAATCCTGGGAGCAGCTGAACAGGTTGCGGCCGGCATGAACCACGTGGGGCAGGGTCCTGGCATAGTCTTCCACCGCTTCCACATCCACCACTCCGGCGATATTGATACCGCAGTGGCAGACAAACACGCCGATTCTCGGTTCCTGCTCGGTTACATCGATTTGAGGCGGAAGCTCGACGCTGCGGGTGAGGGTATCACGGACTTGTACCAGATCACTTCCGGCCAGGCATGCGGCGGCGCTGGCTTCCATCACGGAACTGGGAATGTCCTTGGGCTCCTGGAAAACTCCGCAGACATAGATGCCGGGGCGTGAGGTTTTTACCGGTGCAAAAGGGTGGGTGGCGGCAAAATTGTGTGCATCCAGTTTAACGTCCAGCCGGCGGGCCAGATCGGCCACCGAAGCGGGTATCTGAAGTCCCACCGAGAGCACGACCATGTCAAATGTTTCCTCTTGCAGCGCACCGGCCTCATCCATGTAGCGGATGCTCAGATCGTCGGTGCCAAGTACTTCGTCCAGGGAATGAATACGTGATTTGTAAAATCGGATGCCGGCGTCTTTGGCGCGCTGGTAATATTTTTCATAATCCTTGCCGAAGGTGCGGATGTCCATGTTGAAAATGACGCAGTCCAGGTCGCCACCGGCATGCTCTTTGGCAATCATGGAATCTTTCAGCGCGTACATGCAGCACACTGATGAGCAGTAGCTGTTGCCGCACCGATTGGTGTCCCGGGAGCCCACGCATTGCAGCCAGGCGATTTTCTTGGGGTCTTTTTCATCTGACGGCCTGAGCAGATGGCCCATGGTGGGACCCGAGGCGCTGAGGAGACGTTCAAATTCGAGGCTGGTGAGCACGTTGGCACAGGTTTTGTAATGGTAGATATTTTCCAGGTCGGCGGGGTCGAAGGGCCGACTGCCCGGGCTTAAAATCACCGAGCCGATCGAAAGGTCGAGGGTCTCGGATTGCTGGCTGTGATCGATGGCATCGGCCAGGCAGGCGGTGACGCACTGGTAGCACTCGGAGCAGTAGCCGCAGTTGAGACAGCGGCCGGCTTCGATCTGTCCGGCGGTCTCGTCATATCCCAGTTCGACTTCATTGAAGTTGTCGCGACGCTCGGCTGCGGGCAGCTCGGGCATTTCAGCCCGCGCCTGTTGAGGTTCTTTTTCAGGAACCGGGCGGAAGTCGGGGGCTTCATTGACCGCCGGTTGGCGCCCGGCGGCCATGTCTTGACCGTTGAGATAACGGAAGATGGACTCGGCGGCCTCCTTGCCGGCACCAATGGCGCCGATGGCCACCGCCGGTCCGGTCTGCAGATCCCCGCCGGCAAAAACTCCGGGCTTTTCAGTGGCGCAGGTGAGCTTGTCCACTTCAACGGTCCCCCAGCGGGAAAAGTTCACCCCGGCCAGATCCTCGAGGGGCGCCAGGTTGGGTTTCTGGCCGATGGCGGCGATCAGCTGATCGATGTCGATGTCGTATTCACTGCCAGCTATGGGCACCGGTCTTCTGCGGCCGGATTCGTCAGGTTCGCCAAGTTCCATGCGAATGCAGCGCAAACCGATGACCCGATCGCCTGCGGTCAAAACTTCTTTGGGAGCGGAAAGGTAAGTGATCCGGACCCCTTCGGCTTCGGCGGCCTGGATTTCCTCTTCCCAGGCGGGCATCTCGGCGCGTGTACGCCGATAAATGATGGTAACCTCATCGACACCCAGGCGCACCGCGGCGCGGGAGACGTCAATGGCCACGTTGCCGCCGCCGATGATGGCCAGTTTTTTACCCACCGCGGTTTTGCCGGTGAGGTTCACTTCGCGTAAAAAATCGACTCCCTGGCGCACACCTTGGGCTTTTTCACCGGGAATCGCCAGTTCGATTCCCCGGTGGGCGCCTAAGGCCAGGTAGACGGCCCGGTACCCGTCGTTGAGCAGGTCGTCAATGCTCAGATCTTTGCCCAGCGGGGTGTTGGTTTTGATTTCTACCCCCAGGCCGGTAATGACCTCTATCTCCTGGTCCAGTATTTTCCGTGGCAGGCGATGGGCTGGAATGCCCACGCGCAACATGCCCCCCGCTTTTGGCAGGGCTTCAAAGATGGTGGACAGGATGCCTTTTCTGGCCAGATGGTAGGCGGCTGAAAGCCCGGCGGGCCCGGAGCCGATAATGGCCACCTTTTCCTCAGCCGGGGGCGGGCAGTCTATTTCGATCTGGCGGCAGTCGAAGCGGTCTGCGGCCAGGCGTTTTAGATTCCGGATGGCCACCGGGTGATCCACCTCGCAGCGGCGGCAGGCATCTTCGCAGCCGTGGGGACAGATACGCCCCAGAACGCCGGGCAGCGGGAGGTCTTCCATGATGATTTCCAGGGCTTCTTTATATTTGCCCTGTTTGACCATCTGGACATATCCCTGCACATTGAGTCCCCCCGGGCAGGCCAGGCGGCAGGGCGCCGGGTCTGTTTTCTGGATGGCAAAGGCCCCCGGGATCGCCTGGGCATACTGCTTGTAAGCGGCTTTTTTAAGGGCGAGGCCCTCGTCGTATTCGTTGGAAAGCTCCACCGGGCAGACCTTGGCGCATTCTCCACAGCTGGTGCACTTGGCAAGATCTACAAAACGCGCCTGTTTTTTCACCCGGGCGGTGAAATTTCCCGGATGGCCTTCAAGACTCATCAGTTCACTGTTGGTCAACAGTTCGATGTTCAGATGCCGGCCGACCTCGACCAGTTTGGGTGAGATGATTCACATGGCGCAGTCGTTGGTAGGAAAGGTTTTGTCCAGCTGCGACATGAGTCCTCCGATGGCAGCTGATTTTTCCACCAGATAGACGTAATAGCCGGAATTGGCGAGGTCCAGGGCGGACTGCATCCCGGCAATGCCACCTCCGAGTACCATAACCGAACCGATTTTGCGGGGGTTTTCCATATTATCTGTCCCTCTCATGTCAATTCCAGAATTTCCGGCAGCCTGTCTTCCCAGCCAAGGGTGGCGATCAAAACACCGTGAAATCCTTCCTGTTTTAAGGTTGTGATCAATTGTGCGGCAATGTGAATGCATTCGCGCACCTTGTCCGGGGCTTTGCGGATGCGGTCAATCAGTTCATCGGGGATATAAACATGCTCCATATTGCGCTGGATGTAACGAGCCATTCCGAGAGATTTGAGCAGCAGCACGGTGGGAACGATGATGGCCCTGGAGCGGTCCACCCGTTTGAGAAACGGATCGAGAGCCGTTTTGTCAAACACGGGCGGGGTGATAAAAAATTTGGCTCCGGCCGCCATCTTTTTGTTCATTTCTTCCAGCTCCAATTCGGGTGACTTGCCCCTGGCACCGGCATTGACCGTAGAGCCGACCATAAATTCGGGGGCGCCGCCAATCTCGATGCCGGCCATGTCCCGTCCGGACTGCAGACTTTGGACCGCCTGCAGCAGTTCGAAAATATCAATGTCGTATACGGGCCGCGCCTGGTGATGGTCCCCGTAACTCGGATCTTCACCGGTGACTGCCATGACGTTGCAGATGCCGCATCCGGAAGCCGCCAGGAGGTCGGCTTGCAGGGCCAGTCGGTTGCGGTCGCGGCAGCATACCTGGACCACCGTTTCCACCCCCAGCCCTTGCAGTATCATGGCCCCACCGAGGGAACTCATGCGCATGACGGCATTGCTCATTTCCGGCACCACGAAAGCATCCACGTTGCCCTTGACCCGCTTGACGCTGGCCAGCATCCGGGAGGTGTCCACCCCCTTGGGCGGTTCTATTTCCGCCAGGACGGCAAATTCTCCGGTTTCGAATTTGCGTTTTAGCTGCATACCCACCTCCACCATTTTTAGCTGCACTGTGTCGCCATGCAGCGGTTTGAACCGCAATCCCCTCACTGTCTCCGAAACTAGGCCGTTCGGATACAATGTCGAACCCGCCGGGTGACCGGTATGCCGACATGCGTCGCTGTTGAGCCGGGTTTTGACGTGACGTGCTGCCTGGAAAAGCAAGTTGTATGCCAGGGGTGGCACCAAATGGGTGGGGACAATAAGAGATGTAAAACCGGACAGTTACGAATAAATTCTTATTGAGGCCGTCACTGTTTGTCGGAGAGGATGGCCGGCAACCATTCCAAACCAGACTGGTCACCGAAAATATCACCTGTTAATTCAAATGATTAACTGTATTTATGCCATTTTGGAGTATGCCGTTTTGGAACAGTTGTTTGTAATTCCTATGGTTTTGGTATATAAAGTCACCGGGACCAGGGTGTTTCGGCGGGAAAATAGGAGGTGCCTTTAAAATGAACAACCGCATTATCGTCATTGATGATGATCCGGATTACCTTGAAATTATAAAAGGCAAACTGGGTCGGATCGGATTTAAAAACGTGCGTACCGAAAGTGATCCGCATTCAGCGGTATCCGTTTTTGAAAACGGCGTGGACTTTGATCTGGCCCTGATTGACATGACCATGCCCGGGATGGACGGCATTGAGGTGCTGGAGGCCATCAAGCGCACCAGTCCGGGCACCGAGTGCATCATGGTGACGGCGGTAAATGAAGCCCGCGTCGCGGTGGAATGCCTCAACCGCGGTGCCTATGACTACCTGGTCAAACCGGTGGACGCGGATGCTTTGCGCTTGTCCATCAATCGCACCCTGGAGCGCAAGCGGCTGCTGGACATCGTGACCCTCGAAAAGAGCCGTTGCGCACCGGTACTGCAGCATGCCGGGGCCTTTCGCGCCATTGTCACCCGGGCGGCCAACCTCCTCAAAGTGCTCAAAGAGGCCGAGCTGCATGCGGCCAGCAGGGTGCCTGTGCTGATTACCGGGGAAAGCGGCACCGGCAAAGAGCTGCTGGCCCGGGCGATTCATGCCGCCAGCCCCCGGGCCGAATTTTCCTTTACAGCGGTCAATATGGCTTCGGTGTCGGGCAACCTGTTCGAGGCCGAATTTTTCGGCCACACCCGGGGGGCGTTTACCGGTGCCGCCGAGGGTCGCAAAGGTTACCTGGAGCATACCCACGGGGGTACGCTGTTTCTGGATGAAATCGGCAACCTGCCCCTGGAACTCCAGGGGAAATTGCTGCGCTTTTTGCAGGACGGCGATTATTTCAAACTGGGCAGCAGCCATAGGAAAAAGGCGGATGTTCGCATTGTGGCCGCCAGCAACGAAGATCTGGAACGGATGATGGCCCGCAAACTGTTTCGCAAGGATTTATATTTCCGTATCCGGGGTGGATGGCTGCAGTTGCCTCCCCTGCGGGAACGGCCGGGGGACATTGCGCTTTTGGTCCGTTTTTTTATGAAGCGCTACCGCCCGTCAAGCCTGCAGGCCGAAATTGACGATGAGGCCATGTGCCTGCTGTTGGAATACGACTATCCCGGAAACATCCGTGAACTAAAGTCCATTATTCAGTCCGCCGCCAACCTGGCCATGGACGGGCCTATTGTGTCTGACTGTCTACCCGCGCTGTTGAAACGCCCCAAGGCACGGAACCGGTGCAGCGATCCTGACTCAGTGGTCAGCCTGGTACAGATGGAAAAGGCCCACATCCTCAAGGTCTACGAGCGGATGGGACAAAATAAATCCCGCACTTCCCGCGTGCTGGGCATCGGTTTGAACACTCTGCGCAGGAAGTTGAAATCTTACGGGGTAACTTAGCTTCCCAAAAAACCCACCACCTATCCTGACAATTGGCAGCGAGCCTGAATGATGCTGGAAAGCCTGTTCAGGCCCTAAAATGCCCTTGACATCCTTTAAATGATTATGGTAACTTTTCCTCTTTTTGAATTTTCGGTATTTGCCAGACAAACAATCGAAACAACTTGCGAGGAGACACAAGAACACTATGAGCAATGACACGACAGTAGGATCTGTTATGGTTGTCGGCGGCGGGATCAGCGGGATGCAGGCAGCACTCGATCTGGCTGAATCCGGCTACTATGTCTATCTGGTGGAAAAGCTGGCCGCCATTGGCGGATTGATGTCCCAGCTGGATAAAACTTTTCCCACCAATGACTGTGCCATGTGAGTTATTTCACCTAAACTGGTCGAGGTCGGCCGGCACCTGAACATCGAACTGTTAACCGATACCGAACTGCTGGATCTGAAAGGCAAGCCGGGAAATTTCACGGCGACTGTCAAACAGCAGCCCCGCTTTGTAGATCTTGCCAAATGCACAAGCTGTGGCGAGTGCGAAAAGGTATGCCCAATCTCTTTGCCAAACGAGTACGACGAAGGGCTTTCTGAGCGCAAGGCAATTTACAAGCAATACCCCCAGGCGATTCCCGGGGCCTTTGGCATCAGCAAACGCGGCACGGCCCCCTGCAAGGCGACCTGCCCGGCCCATGTCAGCATCCAGGGCTATATTGCTTTGATCAATGAGGGCAAATACTTCGAGGCACTGGAACTGTTCAAAGAGGAACACCCCTTTCCCGGCATTTGCGGGCGGGTATGCCACCATCCGTGCGAGGAAATCTGTACCCGCAACGACTTGGACCAGCCCCTGGCGATCCGGGAACTGCACCGATTTCTGGCCGACTGGGAACTGGGCCGGGACGAAACATTTATTCCTGAAACGGCCGAAGCGCGCAGCGAAAAAGTCGCTATTGTGGGCTCGGGGCCGGCGGGACTGGCGGCGGCCTATTTTCTGGCCCGCGACGGATACCCGGTGACGATTTTCGAAAAACTGCCGGTCACCGGCGGCATGATGCGGGTGGGAATTCCCGAATACCGGCTGCCCCGGGATATTATCGACGACGAAATCAAGGTGATCGAGGATATGGGCGTCACCATCAAAACCGGGGTCACTTTCGGCAAGGACATTACCCTGGACAGCCTCAAAGCGGACGGTTTTTCGGCCCTGTTCATGGCCATCGGACTGCATGGCGGACGCGCGCTGGGGGTGGAAAATGAAGATATTGACGGTGTTTTACAGGGGGTGGATTTTCTGCGCGACAGCGCCCTGGGAAAAGATGTCCCCATCGGTGAGGATGTCATCGTGGTTGGCGGCGGCAACGTGGCCATCGATGTGGCGCTGACCGCCAAGCGCAAAGGAGCCGAAAATGTTACCCTGGTTTGTCTGGAAAGCCGCGACGAGATGCCTGCCTGGGAGTATGAAATCCAGGAAGCACTGG
>JAOZSC010000300.1 GCA_029939875.1 Desulfobacterales bacterium | reverse complement strand
TTCGAACTGGTATTGAAAAAAGAAAAAAATCCGGCATCCATTTCTTTTGCAGAGCTGTGTCGTTACAGCGGGCATAACGGCTGGCCGCGTTCGATTGACGATGTTGTCGCTGAAGAGCGGGTGCGCTACGATCGGATGCACGATTTCGTTATGGAACTGGGCGATGATTGGTTTTTGTTCAAATATGAAAATATGATTGCTGGAAATTTTGACGCCCTGAACGAATACCTTGGTTTTGCGGTCAAAGTGGATGCGGAAGTTCCCGTATCCACCGGCAAGGCCAAGGTCGTGCGTAAAAAAGCATCCGGCGATTGGCGCCAGTGGTTTACCAAACAGGACGTCGAGCTGTTCAAACCGGCCTACAAGGGCTACATGGAATTGATCGGCTATGACCTTGATGATTGGGCGCTCGACGAAAACCCGGTGATTGAACCCGAGTACTCATCAGTCTACATCCAGAATCTTTCCAGCAAGGCTGCCAGCAACATAATCCTGCGCTTTATGGATTCTATCGTGCAGCGTATGGCGAAATAGCACTTGCTTCCCGAAATTGCAGGACCTCAAACGGGGTCTGTTCGAGCCTGCATCCAAAAATTCCATGGAACTGATAGGTAGCTGATCAAGTTGATTCCCAATGCAAAGTAAAATCATTCTCCGATAAGCTTAGAAAAAGTAATTTTTTATATTCGGCTATTTCAACACCTGCAGCGGCAATTTTCTTAAGTATGTGACTTATTGACTAAAAAAAATAAAGTTTTTCATTTTTTTTTCGAAAAATGCTTACGCTCCGATAGCTTCATGCCACCCTCTTCGATGAGTTCAACAATATTTCGGTATCCTTCCCTTGTTGCATCTAACTCTACCAGAATACTTCTTAGCCGTTCATCTGCAATGGCTTTTTGGGGGAAGTTTACGTAGTTTCATTTGCAAAAAACCTCACAATGTTGCAATAATTTCTACTCCACAATCTTATGCCATGAAATTATCGATGTGGGGTTAAATGGGTTTTTGCCATATAAGTTTACCATTTCCGTATCGATGCTAATTAAACTATCGTTTTCCATCTTTTTTAATGTTGATACCAGATTGGTATTATAGTCTTTGGCGAATGAATGCAATGCTGCATTAATTGAAACTTTACCTGGCTTTCCGATGTCAGTTTTCTCGACATTAATTCCAAATCTATGACTTTTATCCACAATGCCAACACCATATCTGGAGAATAGCCACCGATCAATTTTTTCTATTTTGCGCCTCACTTTCGATCTATTTCGCTTCCAGTGATTAGGCTTTAAACGAGCTCTTTGATTCGTTACGTTTTCGTCGTATTGCCATCCGACAGGTTCAGCATGATAGCAATTGCATTGGTTCGATACCCCTATCATCGCTTCAAAAAGAGCTTTATCTATTTTTGGAATCTGCTCAATGGAATGGGCAGTAAAAAATAATATATTTTTTTGGGGTTCAAGAAATGAGAAATCTGGATGATAATAGTCAAAATGCTCTGCTGACATTTTTAATTCACCGCTGAATCTGATCAGTTTCTCACAGGCCGTTCTCCCGGAATCGGTAACCTCGCATGAAAAATATCTAATCCGTTTTCTTAAATCTGGGTCAAGTTTGTATGCTATCAAAAATAAGTTGATGCCAATGCCACTTCCAAGTTCAACCACATAATCAATTTGGTTTTCTTTTTGTTGAATATGCGTAGCCAATATATCGATAAGATTATAATCTAAAATTGTGTCAAAAGGCACTATGCTGTAAAGACCATTTTGAACTACAAGGCGTTTTTCAGGCGGTAGATCCCTTTTGATGGTTATCCCAATTTTTTTATGCAAATCGCGGGAGAATCTCTTCTCAAAACGCTCATGCACTTTTTGTCTGAGTAGGTTATCCAGAATTGCGGCCAAATCCCTTTTTTTATTGGACATATCTTTTTCCATAATTTTTAAAGCATCATCCCAGGTATCCTCATATGATATCTTTGACTTATGTGCGGTTCGCTTTTCCATTCGTTTAAGCTCCTGCTTTTTTTAGTAAACAAATAAATCGAGTTTATAAAAAATTTTTGCCTTTTCGTAACAGTTCAGCCGCTAAGGCACCAAGTCACAAAGAAAAGATACTAATTCGATTCGTCCGGTGGACTGTCATTAATTCTTAAAATGGTTTTTAAATGTTTTCCGTTCTTCGTAATTTCCCAAGCTTCTTTGAACATAGATAGCGGGAGTACTTTTCCCGTGAATGCGTCGGTCTCAATTTGAGGCAGCAATTCAATTGCCAGATCGAAATGCTTGGCCGCACTGCCCACGGAGCCGACCAACATCTTGTCATAGGCGACAATATTTTCAAAAGTGTATTGCCGATGGGCATAGGGCAGACCCAGCAGCAAAATCCTAGCCCCGGGCGGGCTCTGATACAAAATGGCATCCAGGGCATCCGGATTGCCAGTCACCTCCACGAGGTTTTCAAAATCACCGAGGCCCGACAGGTCTTCTGAAACATTGATTCCTGAACCTGCAAAATACCCCAATCTTTCCTGATTATGATCGAAGGCCGTCACACGATGGCCCCAGAGATCAAGTACCCGTGCGCAAAGGTGCCCGAGCGATCCGGCACCCACCACGGCGACCTGTCTTTGTGCTTTTCTATCGCGCCAGGTTCGTCGCAGACGCTTAAGCCCTTTCAGCGCCACCGCCAGGGGTTCACAAAGACAGGCTGTCATCAAATCAAAGTCCGGCGGCAGCCGGTGGACATAGCGTCCGGGAACCACCACATATTCCGCATAGCCGCCGTTTCTGCCGATAACCCCCAACTCCGTCCGTTGTTTGCACGCAATATAGTTTTCCCGTTGGCACGCCTCACAAGTGCCGCAGCTTTGAATACATTCCACAACCACGCAATCGCCGACCGCCAGGTGATTGACGTTGGGTCCCACGCTCACCACCCGGCCGCTGAATTCATGACCCGGGACGATGGGATATTTTGCGGTTCCATTCTGGTAATAGCCCAGAGTGCCCTCATAAATTTCGATGTCGGTGGAACAAACTGCTTCGTAAGCCACCCTGATCAGGGCATCTCCCGGCTTGACCTCCGGGATCTCAATTTCCTCGATTGCGGCCTGTTGGGCACCCTGGATGACGACTGCCTTACAGGTGCGGTCGAAAAATATTTCTTTTCTGACATTCGGGTTTTCCATGATCCCACCGTCCAGCAGCCCCTTCATGGTGCCCATGCTTTTGTTGAGTCGAAAGCGGATTGTCTCCCGGGCCATGTCCCGGAACCGCATTCTATTTGTCCCCCTGTCTTTGGCTGGATACAAAAAACGTCCCCAGTCCAAAACAAGCCTTGTCAACTCCAGGAAAGGATTGACCACTGCATGCAGGGTTGTCTGGATTCCGATCCAGCGAGCCGCGACCGCCTCACGGTAGTATCGCCTGCGGATCTGTCGCCAGTTTTCCTCATGGATGTGGTAAAGGGCCGCCCGGGGTTCGTAGACGACTTGATAGCTGCGCTCCATCCAGTATTTGGCCCATTCAATATCTTCCAGTCCCAGCAGTCCTTCATCAAATGGATGTTGTCGCCACAGGTCCTTGCGAACCGCAGAGTTGGCATTGTTGGCAAAAAACCTGGGCGGACGCAACACGGATCGTTGGGGACCAAAAGTGCGACGCATATCCTGGATCTCGCTGAATTTGGAAGACTTTCCCCCCAGTTGCCGCCCGTATACCATGGCCGTGTTGTCATCGTGCAGCGGTTCTACCAGGTTGCCCAGCCAGTGTTCATCAAAGGGCAACGTATGCGCCGAGACAATGACGATATACTTGCCGGATGTTTGCTGAATCCCGACATTCAAAGAGTGACCAAAAGTAAAATCACGGCTTTCAATCGGCAGCAGCTTGTCAGCTTTTTGGGCCGCAATCTTCCGGGTCCGGTCCAGCGATCCCGAATCGACGACGATGGTTTCATAGTCGCGATACGCCTGCTGTTCGATAGCGGCCAACAGATCCGGCAGGAATTTTTCCTCGTTGAAGGTGCGGATCACCACGGATGTTTCAGGGCGGTTCATTTTCCAGCCTTACGCAGACCTTCGAGTAGATTACGGACGGTATTCTCATGCACCCGGGCCCATGCCCTCGGGCTACTGTTAGCGGTGTGGGGCGCCAACAGACAGTTGTCCAGGACCCGCAAGGGACTGTCCGCCGGCAGGGGTTCTTCTTCAAA
>JAOZSC010000299.1 GCA_029939875.1 Desulfobacterales bacterium | reverse complement strand
TGGTGCGATAGCGAGCCTGCTCATCGACTTGCTGAAAAAAATGAGGATCCGTGGAAGTATCCAGCACGATTAACGGTTTTGCGGTTTTATAAACCTCACCGGCAACGCCCTTGTCCGCCGGGAATCGGATCTCTTTCATTTTTTTCCCAGTTTTGCGGTCGTCATACACGGATTCCCGGAAAAAAAATTCTTTTCTTTCCTCATCCAGCAAAATCACGGAAGCCCCTTCGACGCCCATCAGATCCCGAACTTCCCTGGTGATAAACTCCAGGCGCTCATCCAGTCCCCTGTAACGGTGCAGCGCCTTGGAAATGCGAAAAAGGGCCTGGTTGATGCGAGCCGTGCGCTTTTCCCGGGTCACATCCCGCAACGTGATCACCTGGCCTGCCGGCTGGTTGTCCTCATCGTAAAAAATGGCACCGTCGATAATGATGTCCAGCAGGCGACCGTCTTTGGTCAGACGTTTGGTCTCAAACCCGTGAATGACTTTCTGGTTGAACAATCGTTCGAGGCCCAGCCGGGTTTCTGCTTTCAGATCGTCGGGGACAAAAGGGATAATTTTGCCTTTCATCTCCTGCAGGGTCCAGCCAAAAACCTTTTCAAAGGCCGGATTCAAATAAGAAACGGTGCGGTCCATGTTAAACACGAACACCGGGTCGGGTAAAAATTTCAGGAAGGCACGGTAGCGCTGCTCGGCCCGACGACTGGAACGGGAAAGCTCCAGCGCACAGGTTTCGGATTCTTTCAAAGACTGCTGGGCCAGGACCCGGCTGGTCACATCCCGGGCAATGCCTCGAAACCCGGCTTTCTGCCCGCTGTCATCGATGATGGGATTAGCCGAAATCTCCAGGTGGCGTTTTTGACCGTCTTTGCGCGCGATCTCCCACTTTATGTCGGTGATACCCCGGCCGGTTCGGTAGATCCGGTTAAATGCTTCATAGGCAATTCGGGCGTTTTCTTCATCCATGAATTCCCGAAAATTATGTCCCTGGATCTCACGACGGTCGTAACCAAAAATCCGGCAAAGGGAATTGTTGAAAAATTTGAAATTTCCCTGCAAATCCACCTCGTAAAAGCCATCGGCCACGTCCTCGATAAGGACGCGATAACGGTCTTCATGAATGCGGGTGGATTTGTTTTTTCCTGTTGTCTCTTTTTGGGGGGGTATCATCAATGACCCGGCTGTCAGGCTTCGGTTTCCAGAATATCGAAACTTTCGGCATCGAGCAAATTAACACCGTTGGCCTTCAAAATTTCAATGGCCCTGTCATTGTCACTGAAGCGGAAAATCATCACCGCCTTGCCCTGGGAAAACCCGATAAAGGCGTACATGAAAACAACATAAACGTTGGCGGTTGTCAGCGGCTGCAAAATTTTGGACAGGCTGCCGGGCTTATCCTCGATCTCGGCTGCCACCACTTCATTGACAAAGGCGGGAATTTCCATCTCCATCAGAATCCGCCGCGCCTGGGGGACGTCGGATACCAGTAGGCGAAGCTGGCCAAAGGCCCCGGTGTCCACCAGGTTCAGAGCGCGCAGGTTGACGCCGGCGTTGCCCAGGGCATGGGTGACTTCAAACAGGCGTCCCGGTGAGTTTTCAATGGATACAACGATTTGCTTTAATTTCATCTGGCCCTCCGTTATAACCCAGTAAATCGAAATTTATTAAAATTGCGTGTGTCTGACGTAACCGGCGCTTAAATTCTAAGGCCAATAAACGGTCTGTGTCAAGGAAGAAAACTAGTCTGCACCTTCCTCCAACGGCCATAGGTCCCTTTCTTCCAGAACCGATTTTAATGTTTTCAACGCGGAATTGGTGGCCGGTACGCCACCGTAAATGGCGGTCTGAAAAATCACTTCGGCAATTTCCGCCGGCGTGCAGCCCACATTCAAAGCTGCCTGGATGTGCAGCCGGAGTTCATCGAGCCTGGACAGCACGGTCAGGGCGGCCACGGTGATTAACTGGCGGGTGGGATGCGGTATTTTCTCCCGGGCATACATCTGCCCGGTGATGAACAGGCTGAGATCCCTGGCAAGATTCTTGTCGAAAGCCCGCCACAGGTCAAAGGGTCTTTCATCTTTGATATCTTTGAAATACAGCTGGGCCGTTTTTTTTGTTTTCTCGATAATGTCGTGGTCCACAAGCATCTCCTTTTAAATCAGTCAGCCCCACCATGGCGGTGAGGCTGAACATACATGTGTTCATCAATTTCTCAAAAAGCCCGGGTAATCTGCTATGGACTGAGCGCAATATGTGTTTTGGTTGAGCGTCATTGTCCATTTGGGGAAAGAAGCCATCCGATTTGTTGGCGTTAAAAATTTTAAGCTGTTTGAGGAGCTTGCGACGAGTTCTTAAAATTTAGCCAACTGATCCGATGGCGCCCCAAATGGGCACCGCTAGCGAAATCAAAATGCATATTGCGCGGGCCGACCGCAATTTTTTGAGAAGTTACAGAATACCTTACGTCGATATTCGATATTTTTTCAGCCCCAGCAGTTTAACCGGCTCACACAATCGAGTATTTCGGTCCGCCGCCCCCTTCGGGGCACGTCCAGATAATGTTCTGGTAGGGATCCTTGATCTCGCAAGTCTTACAGTGCAGGCAGTTGGAAGGATTGAGCTTCAGGCGCCGGCCGCCGCCCTCCTCTTCTTCCATTTCATAGACCTGGGCCGGGCAAAAGCGCGTACAGGGGTTGCGATATTCTTCATAACACCGGGTGATACACAGCTGCGGATCCGGAATCTGCAAATGGCAGGGCTGGTTTTCCTCGTGGGTGGTGCCGGAAAGATAAAGTCCGGTTAATTTATCCAGGTACAATTTGCCGTCCAGATCCATGGTTTCCGAGGTTTGTGCGGCAGGCGCCACCGATCCGGATATTTTTTTCAGGCTGTCGCTGTCCGGCCGGATTTGCATGGGATCTGTAAAACCGCGGCCGCCGGTGACGTACTGCGCCCCGAGGGTGATAAATTTTCCCAGGCCTTTTTGGGAAAGGGCCTGGCTAAAATTGCGCGCAGCGTACAGTTCCTTGTGGATCCAGCTGTCGGCCACCTTTTTTTCATAGACACCCAGCGTGCCGGCGCAATAGTCTTCTTTTCCAACAGCGGCCATTATTGCTTCGGCCGCCAGCATGCCGGATTTCATAGCGGTATGGATCCCTTTCAACCGCTGGATGTTCAACATGGATGCGCTGTCCCCGACGATAAGCGCCCCGTCCACCGCCAACCGCGGCATGGTGTAATAACCGCCCGCGGGCAGCGTCTTGGCCCCCTGCTGGAGCACCTTGCCGCCCTGGATGATATTGGCGATCAGGGGATGTTTTTTGAAACTTAAAAAAGCCTGGTAGGGTTCCAAAAGTGACTGCTCGTAATCCAGGCCCACCACGTAACCCAGTGATACACGATGGTCCTTCATCCTGTAAAGAAAACCACCGCCTTTGGTGTCCAGCCCCAGGGGGTAACCGAAGGTGTGCACAACGCTGACATCGGCAGCATGAAAGGAGCTGGATTCGGGAAGTTCGATGACTTCCTTGACGGCGGTTTCAAAGATCTGGGGCATTTTACCTTCAAAAAGACCCAGCCTTTTGCCCACCTCGCGCAACAGGCTGCCCTTTGGCCCCTCGCCAAAAACAGTCACCTTGGCCATCAGGTCGACACCCGGTTCGAAGTTGGGCCTTTTGCTGCCGTCTTTATCAATGCCTTTGTCCCCGGTACGAACACCGACAACCCGGTTGCCGCCGGGTTCATAGAGCACCTCAGTACCGGCGAAACCGGGAAACACATTGACCCCCAGTTCTTCGGCCATCTCCCCGAGCCAGGTGCAAAACTTGGAAAGGCTGATGATGTGGCAACCGCTGTTGTGCAGGTAGCCGGGGGCATAGGGAAGGCGAAACTGCCCGCCGGGCGTCAGATAATAAATCTCATCCCGGCATTGCAGCTCTTCAATGGGACACCCTTTTTGCCGGTAGTCGCCCACAAGTTCCTGGAGGGACACCGGATCCAGAATAGCGCCGCTCAGGGAGTGCGCACCGATGGTTTCGGCTTTTTCGATCAGGCACACTTCGATTTCTCTGCCCGCCTGTCGTGCCAGATTCATTAAATGGATGGCCCCGGCAAGATTCGCCGGGCCACCACCGACAAAAAGCACGTCAAATTCTAACGCCTCTCGGGTTTCGTCCATTTAATTTTCCTCAAAAATTATCCTGCCAGCGGTTATTTTAATAAGCGACTGACTCAGTCGAGCGTTAATCAC
>JAOZSC010000015.1 GCA_029939875.1 Desulfobacterales bacterium | reverse complement strand
TTCAGAAAATCGCCTTCAATGAAACGGATGCGCTCTTCCAGGTTGAAGGCTGAGATGGTTTTTTCAGCAAACGGTCGGGTGGTCGGCAGATCAAAAACGGTGGCTTTCAACCCGGGATTGTGGCGACAAAAATGAATGGCATAAGTGCCGGGGCCGCCGCCCAGGTCAAGCAGGTGCCGGCAGTTGGACAGGTCAACCACCGGTATGATTTGCGGTGCCAGGCTCATGGCCATGTTAAACATGCCCATCAGGAAACTTTCGCGTCGTTGCTCATCAGAAGATGACGCTCGGGTTCTGACCGGACCCCCCGAGCGCACCGCCTGATCCAGCTGCGCCCAGGAGGGTACCAGATGATGGTGGTGCATGATAATGTGGCCGATGTATTTTTTGGAGTCTTTTGAAAGCAGATCCCTGACGGAAGGCTGATTGGCAAAGCCATCATCGGTTTTTTCCAGCAGTTCCATGGCCGTCAAGGCATTGAGCAGTCTTTCAATCCCATCGGGAGATGCACCGAGCTTTTGAGCGATGTCCGTTGCCTCCAACCGATGGTCACCGATCAGGGTAAACACATCCAGCTTCACCGCCGCGTGTAACGTGCCCGTTTTCCAGAAATAGCCGGATATTTCAATCAGCTGACCAGGGTTCCATTCGCGTGGTTGCATGCCGGCCTCCATCAGAGGGTTGTTGCTATGGATATTCGTTTACTGGGAAGCCCTCTCCCGGGCAAGTTCCTCTGGGGTCATGGTCCAAAAAGGCTTGCCGTTTGAAGTCAGGCGCACTTTGAATTCAAAAATTTCGCCCTTTTTGACCTTTGACGCCATGAAAATATCCTTGCCGTTAATCTCGGCCCACGCCCCTTTGATTTTCACCCGGTCCCCTTTTTTGATCCCCACATCCCGGGGTTTGGCAAACCAGGTCGGACACAGATGCACCTCGATAACTTCACTGCCGTCGCGCACGATCAGTATGGTGGCCGGTGACATGCCGGGCATGGGCGGCTCCTCCTTGAAGCCCAACACCCAGGCCCTGAATTTTTCAAATTCGCGTACATCATAATACTTGTTGTAGGGATCATTTTCTCCCCAGCCCTGCATATCGCGCTTTTCGGCGGCCCGGGCATAACTGGCACCGATAGCCAACGACAGTAATACCAGCAGACACAGATTAAATATCCTATTGGTTTTATTAAACATCTTACCTCCCAGGATGATAAAGGCGCACCATCCGCAAATTTTTTGCCAAATATTCCGCCAACATCCTATTATATTGCTTCATAGGTGATTTGCAACCTTGAAATACAAATACCTAACCGGTTACGTGAAAATTTAATAGGTAAAATTTTGCACGAGTCGGAGGCTTTCATGTGCAGAATTCAGGTATTAGAATGTCATAACCGGCGCCTGGACCGAGTCCCCTTCGCATTTTCTGCAGGTCAGCGACGACAGCATGGTATTAAGAAAGGCCGGTTTGTCACCTGAAAATACCAGGATGCAAGCCTGAGTCGGTGTTTTTACGCACAAGTAACAGGGTACTGCCGGTCACGCTCAGACTGCTGAGCAGCATCGCCGTTGGCGCCGGTCAGACCCAGATAAGGGCCGACATGGTAGAAAATATTTTTGTCGGCCCCGCGCATCCCGTGCATGGCCTTGAATTTGCGGGCATATTCAACCGGTGACAGCCAGGTTTCCAGGAAATCGGCGTCGAAAGACACCAGCACATCCGCCGTTTCATTCGTATGCCCGAGGCCTTCCGTTCTGGTGAGGAAAGCTGCGCTTTTTCAGATACTGTTTCGCATCTGCAGGTTGATTTTTAAACGCTCCAGACTCATTTTGACCACGTCGGCGGCCGTATCGGTTTTTTTGAGGTAGTCGTCGAAGAAAGCCTGCACTTCGTCAGGGCGGTCAAGCCCGGCGACCGGAACAATGGCGGCGATGATCCGCTCATAGAGCATGGGGTGAAACTGCTCGATTTTGTCGATGTGGGTCGTATACCAGGACCACAGCAGCGGGACGGCGTGCGGGTTGGCGGCCATGGAAACCACGGGAACAAATTTATTGCGGGCGGGCACCTGCCCCAGAACATACTGCTGGGCTTTTTTAATTAGCCCCTCATCTTTAAAGGCTCCCAGTGCCGTCAACAGATTCATGCGTTCATGTTCGACTTGAGAACTTTGCAAGCGTTGATCCAGCCAGTCGAACACGTTGTTGTCACCGGTGAGCGCAGCGACCTGCAGCACGCTTTTCATGATATCCGGATGAATCGTCTTGCCGTCGGTCAAGGCAACGAATTGGCTGCGCACAAATTCAACGGCGGCCCCGGAACCCAGAAACGCGGCATGCCGGATGAGTTGATCGCGCAAAATGGCCGTGGTCTGCTTTTCCCCCCGCAGCGGATCATAGCCGATTTTGTCCAGCACGGCTTCAAACATCCCCGTGGCCACAGATCGAATGGCCCGTCGTTGTGTTTCACCCATCACGAGATAAGCGGCAAAAAGGTTGTCGGCGATGCCGGCCAGGGGCAGGTAGGCATCTTCTGCATCGTAGTGGCAAAGAAACTGCAAATAGTCATCCAGCGACGCTGTGGCGCTTTTAACCAGGGCGTAAAGATCATTTTGCAGCCCCCAGCGGTCTTGGGGTGACAGGGTTTTGTCCCGCACAAGTTTGCCAAGGGCTGCCAGGTTCTGTGCATCATCGTACCGGACTCGGTAAAATCCCGTCTGCCGGTCATTGATCTTATAGGCCACCGTGTCACCATCAATTGCAACTGTTTTTTCTGTGGCGTCCATCAAGACGGTCATGCGCCTGGTTTCTCCGTTGCCGCCAAACAGGATGATGGTCAGCGGCACCAGCCATTTTTGATCTGCATCATTGGGCAGGTAGGTAAAGCGCTTCTGGGTCAGCAATAGCCGATCGGCCTGCCGCCGGACTTCAACCAGCGGAAATCCGGGTTGCTCAACCCAGCTTTTCATCATGGTGCGCACCGGCTTGCCGGAAACATTTTCCAGGGACTGCCACAGGTCCCGGCTGGTAGCACTGCCGTAAGCGAAGGTTTTCAGGTAATGGCGCAATCCCTTTTTGAAGTCCTTATCACCGATGTAGCCTTGAATTTGTCTCAAGATGCTGCCGCCCTTATCATAGATAATCGGAGCGGTGCTGATATTGATCACGACGTGCTCGCCGCCTGGAATCTCGATGGCAACCGTTTCGTGCAGGCCGTCGCGGGCCAGTGCGGGTCCGGTCTGGCTGTAAAGAAACTGGGACCATATTTCCCACTGCGGGCAGTAGTGATCGACCACGCCGAATCCGAAATAGGTGGCAAAGCTTTCATTGAGCCAGAGATATTTCCAGTCCGAGGGGGTCACCAGGTTGCCGAACCACTGGTGGGCAATTTCGTGGGCGATGACCTCGAAGATCCTCTGCCCGCCGGATGTCGAGGTGACGCCCGGATAATACAGCAGCAGGTTTTCGCGGAAAGTGATCGCGCCCCAGTTTTCCATGGCTCCGAAGGCGAAATCAGGGATGGCAATCAGATCCATTTTGGGCAGAGGGTAGTCAATCTGGTAGTATGACTCACTGAAGGCCAGGGCCTTGCGACCGAATCCCAAAGAGCGCCGGATAAATTTTTTCATCCCCGGCAAGGTGGCCGCCCGCACCCGTGGGTCTTTTGCGTCCCGGGTGAATACAAATTTGCCTACCGCAAAAAAAACGAGGTAGGTAGACATCTTGGGGGTTTGCTCGAAGGTCACCCGCGTTTTTCCGTCTTCGAGCGGTTGTTGAGTTTTGACAGGCGCGTTGGAAATAGCAGTCAGCCCGGCCTCGATGTCCAGGGTGATGTCAAATACGGCCTTGGCGGCAGGATGATCCATGCAGGGGAATGCCCGCCGGGCATCACTTTCTTCGAACTGGGTGACGGCCATGTATCGGCTGCGGCCCCGGTAGCTGTACCGGCTGCGGTAAAAGCCGGCCATTTTGTCATTGATCAGCCCGCAATATTCAACTTGCAGGACAATCTTTCCGGGCATGGCCACCGGCAAAAAGATGCGCAGTTCCTCTTTTTCCGGTGCCACCGTAAATAGACACTCGACAAACGCGTCGGCACGCCGTACCCGGCAGCGCCAGACGGCGATTTGCAAAATATTCAGTGTGATTTCACTGACCGGCCCGGCAGCTGCAAGCGCCAGTTCGCAGCGTCCCTCAAACCGGAAATTGGACAAATCGGGTTGCAGATGGATGGTATAGCGTACGGGTATCGGTTGTGGCATGGACTGCTCTCCCTTTGATACCTTGCTTCAAGTTTTGTACTTCCTAAACTTTTTAAAGAAATATTCTATATTTTCTTATAATTATAGCCGACAGCGGCCGGAATGTCAATTTTGGTTGAAATTAAAGACCAATTCCTGTACCTCGATGTTGGAGAAGGCCATTGTGCCGGAACGCATTACCTTCCTCGGTCACCCGGATGACCGGGAAGGGCTGCAGGCCTTCTCAGAAAAACAGCAACGAAAATTTGGAGCCCGGTGAACCCATGCAAATCCGTTCGCAGTACGTCGATACCGCATTAAAACCGTATCAGACCCACATTAAATGGCGGGACACCATGAATTATGCGGCCGCCACCGGCGATGACAACCCGTTGTACTTCGACGACGGACGGCCCGATGGCATCATCGCGCCGCCCATGTTCAGCGTGGCGGTCACCTGGCCGATGGTCGAAAATTTGTCACAATACCTGGAGATAAAAGACTTTCCCCATGAAATCATGAATTTCCAGGTACACTACAGCGAGCATTTGCTATTTCATCGTCCGATCCGCCCCGATGATACGCTGACCGTTATGGGCCGCATTGCCGCTATTTTGCCCCACCGGGCGGGCACTCATTTTGTACTGCGCCTGGAGGCGGTTGACCGGGAGAAAAAAGCGGTTTTTACCGAACACATCGGCGCCATGCTGCGGGGGGTAAAATGCCTGGATGACGGCGCAGGCGCGGAAATGCTCCCCCGGGTTCCAGCTGCCGGTGACAGTCTTGAGCCTGCGTGGGAAAGCAGCATTAAGGTGGCGCCACTGCTGCCGTTTATTTATGACGGCTGCACCAATATTGTTTTTCCGATTCACACGTCCAAAAAGTTTGCCCGCCAGGTCGGGCTTCCCGGAATCATCCTCCAGGGAACTGCCACCCTGGCGCTGGCGGCCCGAGAGCTTATTAACCGCGAGGCGCAGGGCAACTCCCCGCACCTCGAGGAACTTTACTGCCGTTTTACCGGGATGGTGATTCCGGGCAGCACAATGAAAATCATCGCCTACCGCGGAGGGTCCGCAGATCCTGAAGGCAGCATCCATTTTGACGTCCTGAATGCGGAAGGCAAAAAAGCCATCCGCAGCGGCTATGCCGGATTCGGTCGGTAGAAAGACTGGATGACCATGCGAAAATTCAGGCAGAAATATTACGATTGGTTTTCGACGGTTTACGATCGGTTCGTGGCCATGCATTCCGCAGATCAGCAAGGAATGTTAAAGCAGTACCTGGCTGAGCAGACCGGTGCCGGGCAAGGCAGCAGGCTACTGGATATCTGCTGCGGTACGGGGTCACTGCTCGAACATCTTGCGAAAAAAACAGGAGATAGCGGTCTGGTGGTGGGGGTGGACTTTTCGTTTGGCATGCTGACGGTGGCCGGCGACAAAACCCGCGGCAGCAGGCGGGTTTTTCTGGTCCAGGCGGATGCCGGTCGTCTGCCTTTCAAAACGCAGATCTTTGATGCCCTGACGTGTGCGCATGCTTTTTATGAACTCAAAGGAGACAGCCAGGAGCGGGCGCTGGGGGAAATCGCCCGCACCTTGAAACCGGGCAAACCCTTTCTGATGATGGAGCACGACATTCCCCAAAAGCGTTTCATCCGCATGCTGTTTTATCTGCGGCTCTTATCCATGGGCGCTCGCCGGGCTTTGCAGATTTTAAAATACGAACAGCAAGTGCTGGCCGATCATTTCGATGCGGTCGAAAAAATTCTCACCCCCACAGGGCGTTCGAAAATCTATGTCTGCCAAAACCTCCGCTGTGGTGCAGCCCGCCGCTTGCCTGCCTTCGCTGGCAAAACAAAACGGCGCTGTGGTTATCGAAGTAAACCCTGAAAAAGTATTTCCGAACGCCGACTACTATCTATCGCAAAAAGCCGGCACAGCGCTTCAGCTGATAGTAGACCACATAATGCGGGACTCCTAACCCAAGTTGCGCCTCTTATTTTTTCAAAAAAGAGCACATTATCGCGACAACCGATCCCAGTCTGCCCGTGCACGGGTTTGCATTGTATCGTTGCCGGATTCAATTTTGCTGCCCCGCGAAGGTGGCTGCACCCCCCGCAGGCGTGCGATTCTTTCTTCCAGGGGCGGGTGGGTTGAAAACAGGTTCATCAATTTTCTGCCTGCCAAGGGATTGACAATAAACATGTGGGCCGTGGCAGGGTTGGCATTCATGGGCAGTTGTTTTGAATAGGCGCCCAATTTTTCCAGCGCGTTGGCAAGCCCGGTGGGATTTCCGGCAAAACGCGCCCCGGTGGCGTCGGCCAGATATTCCCGGGAGCGGGAAATGGCCATCTGGATGACCATAGCGGCCATGGGGGCTAGAACCGACAGGGCGATCAGGCCGATAATGCCGCCACCGCCACCTTCATCATCCCGTCCGCCGATGCCGCCAAAAATGGCCGACCAGCGCGCCATGGTGGCCAGCAGCATGACGGCACCGGCCATGGTGGCGGCAATGCTGCCGATTAGAATATCCCGGTTTTTTACGTGTGCCAGCTCGTGCGCCAGAACCCCGGCCAGTTCATCGCGATCCATGATCTTCAGCAGTCCCTCGGTGACAGCTACCACGGCATGTTGTGGATTTCTGCCGGTGGCAAATGCATTGGGGGCCGGCTGGGGGATGACGAATAGCCGGGGCATGGGAAGGCCTGCCTGCCGGGTAAGGCGCCCAACCGTTTCATAAAGTTCAGGTGCCTGGGCGGGGGTTGCCTCGGAGGCGCGGTACATGCGCAGCACCAGTTTGTCGGAATACCAGTAGCTGAAAAAATTCATACCGGCGGCAAAGACAAGGGCGATAATCATTCCCTGGCGTCCCCCCAGCATCTGACCAATCCACAGGATCAGTCCGGTCATCACTGCCAGCAATATGGTGGTTCTGATTTGATTTCCCATCTAGCAGGCTCCTTTCATTTTCCGATGCTTTGGCCGCCATCGCCACCGCAGGAAAATTCGTGCAAAAAATAGGTTTATAAAAAACCGGCGCCAATTTTATGGCATAGAAGATAAAACCGATCTACTTGAATTCGGCCAGATCCCCTCGACTTCGCCAACCACCACGCTGTCGGCATACTGCAAGGCTTCGTCGTCACTTTCCATGAGATATTCGCGGTCCTGCACCATGTCGGTCCCTGCTTTTTTGAGAACGTACATTCGTGTTATATAACTGTTCGAATTGTAATGGAAATTATCTTATGCTCGTGACTTTGTCAATGGACGATAGGATGGCAGCTTCAATATTTTGCCGATTCCGTCTACAATCTGCTTGAAAATGCTTTGAACCCCTGATAACTGATCATAAACAAGGTAGAACCCTAATTGAGCGAAAGGCAGTTGCAATCATGACAGATCCAACAAAACCCGATGACAACGATGATGAAAAAAAATTGAGCTTTGCCGAAATGCTTGACGCTTACAGCCCCCGGGCGGAGATTGAAATCGGCATCGGGGATAAGATTCGCGGTAAAATTGTCTCCATCGGCAGGGATTCCGTTTTCGTCGATACCGGCACCAAGATTGACGGGATCGTGGACAAGGCCGAATTACTGGATGACAACCAGCAGATGACGCTTGCCGAAGGAGACGAACTGGAGCTGTATGTTGTGGCCCTGAGTGATGAGGAAATCAAGCTGTCGAAAGCGGTGTCAGGCATCGGCGGATTGAACATGCTTCAAGAAGCCCATGAAAGGCAAATTCCCGTTGAGGGAAAAGTCACGGAAACATGCAAAGGCGGCTTTCAAGTGGAGGTGCTGCAGCGCAAAGCCTTCTGCCCGATAAGCCAGATGGACATCATTTTCATCGAGGAGGGCTCCGAATATGTCGGCCAGACCTTAACTTTTTTAATTTTGCAATTTGAAGAACGGGGCCGCAACATCGTTGTGTCCCGGCGGGCGTTGCTGGCCCGACAGCAGGAAGAAGTCCGCAAGCAATTTTATGAGACCCTGTCGCTTGACTCGGTTATGGACGGCACGGTCAGCCGGATCATGCCTTACGGTGTTTTTGTGCACCTGGCAGACGGTGTGGAAGGCATGGTTCACATCTCCGAGATGAATTGGTCAAAAACCGTCGCCCCTGAGGCTATGGCCGCTGTTGGCGATGCCGTGCGGGTCAAGGTCATCGGTATCGAACCCGGGCCAAAACCCGGGCTGCTGAAAATCGCCCTGTCCATGAAACGGCTCACTGAAGACCCCTGGCTGCATGTCGAAGATAATTTTCACGTGGGGGACAAGCTCCGGGGGGTTGTCACCCACCTGGCGGATTTCGGGGCCTTTGTTGAAGTGGCCCCCGGCATCGAGGGGCTGGTGCACATCAGTGAAATGAGTTATAAAAAGCGGGTGATGAAGCCCGAAGATGTCGTCAATCCCGGGGAGGCCGTGTCGGTGATGGTAAAACAGATCGATGCCGACAAAAGGCGGCTGTCTTTGAGCATACGCGATGCCGAGGGGGATCCCTGGATCGATGTGACCGAAAAATATTCCGTTGGCCAGGCGCTGGAAGGCCTTCTGGAAAAAAAGGAAAAATTCGGCTATTTTGTCACCCTGGAGCCCGGGATCACCGGACTGTTGCCGAAGTCCAATCTCAGCAGGCTCCAGGGGGTGTCACAGATTGAAAAGCTGAAGTCCGGCGATGCGATTCCGGTGATAATTGAAGCCATCAACGCGCTGGAAAGAAGAATTACCCTGGCACCCGGCAACACCGCCGATGAACGCAACTGGCAGTCCTTTGCCAGTGGATCCGCATCTTCCCTGGGGTCGCTGGGGGAAGAGCTGCAGCACGCCCTGGATCGTAAAAAAGACCATTGACCTGGAGCGGCCCGCCAGCCGGCAAGCTTGACGCCGGTGTTTCGAGTGTCTAGATTGAGTAGAAAACCGCTGAAAGGGGAAGATCATGAAATCCTTTGTAAAATGGGGCGCTGTCATCGCCGGCTGCCTGGTGGTGATTGTCATTGCCGCCCTGTTGCTAATTCCACTGTTTGTTGACGTTCAAAAATACAAACCGGCACTGGAAAACAAGGTGGCCCAGGCAACCGGGCGGTCCTTTTCGGTGGGCGACGATTTGCGTCTTTCCCTTTTTCCATGGGCCGGGCTGTCGTTTTCCGACCTGCGCCTGGGAAATCCTGCGGGATTTGCCGAAAAAGATTTTGTCACGGTTAAATCTTTTGAGGTCCGCATTAAACTGCTGCCGCTGCTTTCCAAAGACATTCAGATCAAACGCTTTGTTTTAAACCAGCCGCGAATCGTGCTGGTTAAAAATAAAAATAACCGCGGCAACTGGCAGCAGTCGAAAAAATCAACGTCAAAAGAAGCTCCCCAGGGACCGACCGGCAGCGGCAGCCCGTTTCCCATCAGTGCCCTGACGGTGGGCGAGTTTTCCATTAAAAACGGCTCCGTGCTGTGGATCGACCACACCACCGGCACTCGCAAAGAGATCACGGATATTGCTTTAGCCCTGAAAGATGTTTCCCTGGAGCGTCCCGTGGGGCTGAAGTTTTCCGCTCGTGTAGACAATAAACCGCTGGCGCTGGAAGGGACGGTGGGCCCGGTGGGCAAGGGCCTTAAAATCGGCAGTATTCCACTGGATCTGTCCATTACGGCCCTCGAACAACTGGTGGTCCAGCTCAAAGGCAAGATTGAAAATCCGGCGGCTACGCCAGGGGTGGAGCTGAATGTCACGGTGGCCGAATTTTCACCGCGCAAACTGGCCCAGGCCTTAGGACAACCCTTTCCAGTGCGAACTTCAGATCCGAAGGCGGTCAGCAGCCTGTCTTTTAAGGCCCATGTGAAGGCCGATGCGGGCAGCGCAATTCTTTCCAACGGGGTTGTGCACCTGGATCAATCCCGGCTGGATTTTTCAGCCGCAGCGTCTGAATTTTCCCGGCCCAAGATCAAATTTGATTTTGTTCTGGATCAGATAGACTTAGACCGTTATCTACCGGAAAAAACCGAATCTGCGGCGGGGACTGACAGAAAGGCGTCGTCACAGCCTTCGGCCGGCAGTGCCAAAGCCGTAAAGACAAAAACCGACTACACCCCCTTGCGACGGATGATTCTGGACGGACGTTTAAAGATCGGCAAGCTGGTGGTCAAAAAAGCGCACCTTGAGGACATCCTGCTCCAGGTCAAGGCCAAAAACGGCCTGTTTACCCTGGATCCCATGCAGCTGAACCTGTACCGGGGAAACGTTGCCGGCAAAGCATCGTTGAACGTTTCCCGGGACGTTCCCCGAACCAGCCTGAACCTTAAGGCCGGCAATATTCAAGTTGGCCCCCTGCTGCAGGATGTGATGGGAAAAGATATTCTGGAGGGCCAGACCCGTGCTGACATCCAGCTGACCATGGCCGGCGATGAACCGAAGTATATTAAAAAAACGCTCAACGGCAAAGGGCTGCTGCGCTTTGAAGACGGTGCCATCATCGGCATTGATCTGTCCGCCATGGTGCGCAATGTCGCATCGGCTTTCGGCCTGGCCGAATCCGGCCAGCAGCGCCCGAAAACCGATTTTGCCGAGTTGTCAGTGCCCTTTACGATTAGAAACGGTGTTGTCAACACCCCGCAGAGCATCCTCAAGTCGCCTTTCGTCCGGGTGACCGCCGCCGGAAGCGCTGACCTGGTAAAAGAAACCCTTGATTTTCGCGTGCAACCCAAAGTGGTGGCCAGCATTAAGGGCCAGGGAGACGACCAGCAGCGAGCGGGAATCATGGTGCCGGTGCTGGTCGCGGGAACTTTTTCCGCTCCCACGTTTCGCCCGGATCTCAGTGCGGCCGCCAAGCAGAAAATTGAAAAAGAAATATTCGAATCAAAAGAAGTCAAAAAAATATTCAAGCCAAAAGAGCTGCAACCGCTTGAAAAAGACGCAAAGAATGTGCTCAAGGGACTTTTAGGCCAATGAGAAAAATCGTTCGAAAGGGCAGGTGAGCATGAGCGGGACGAGTGAGGATAGAAAATAGCGTCATGAAACTTGGAATTATCGGCCTGCCGCAATCCGGCAAATCAACTGTTTTTGAAGCCCTGACAGGAGGCGTGACCGGGCCGGCTCACGGCAGTGACGATCGCATCGCCACCATCCAGGTCCCGGACAAGCGCATTGACACCTTAAGTGCCATGTACCGACCGCAAAAGACCATTTATGCCCGCCTGGAGTATTTTCTTCCCGCCACCGCCGGCAGACAGAACGACCATGCCGGGGATCGAAACCCCTGGATGGCTGCCAGGGATTGCGATGCATTGATCCATGTCATCCGCAACCACGCTGCCGCCGGCTTTGAACCCCCTTCAGTCTACCGGGATTTTTTGAACCTGGACCAGGATCTGATCCTGTCGGACCTGGTGGTGGTGGAAAAGCGCCTGGAACGTATTGAACTGGACCGCAAGCGCGGCAAAAAGACGGATACTGAAGAGCAGACCCTTTTAAACGCCTGCCGCCAAAACCTTGAAAACGAGATTCCCCTGCGAAGGGTGGCGGATCTGGCAGCGGCCCGCAAATTGAGGGGCTTTGCGCTGTTGTCCGCCCGCCCGATGCTGGTGCTGTTCAACAACGACGATGAGGACGATCGGACACCGCAGATCAGCCATCTGACCGACACGGAAAACTGCATCGTCATCCGGGGCAAGCTGGAGCAGGAACTGGCCCAGATGGCAGCCGAAGAAGCCGCCGATTTTCTGAGTGAATTCAACATCAGCGAATCTGCCATGGACAAGGTCATCCGTAAATCCTACGAACTTATGGGACTGATCTCCTTTTTTACCGTCGGAGAGGATGAAGTTCGGGCCTGGACGATTAAAGGGGAAACTGCCGCGGTGGAGGCGGCCGAGGCAATTCATTCGGACATAAAAAAAGGCTTTATCCGCGCCGAAGTTCTGGCATATGACGATTTGCTGGACGCCGGATCCTATGCCGCGGCCCGAAAAAAGGGAACCGTCCGGCTGGAGGGAAAAACCTATACCGTTGCGGACGGCGACATCATTAATTTTCGTTTTAATGTATAACTTGAATTTGATGGCAAAACTTTTTCGCCACCAAGTCACCAAAACACAAGGATAAATTATAGCAAATCGTTTTGCTTTGTGTCTTTGGGCCGTTGTGGCAACTTTTCCGGTTTATCTGGGTGGGACGAATACTTTCAATGACACGAAAATCGATCTTACAAATTATTGCTTACGGCGCGTGGAACGGCGGCACCCGGGTAGACAACTCGATTTACGAAAAAAAAGGGCTGACGTTTAAGGGCGGAATTCCCGTCAACCATAAAACCATCGAGCAGCGCATGGGGGTGCGCACCCGGATGGTGGCCGGAACCGAGGAGCGCATTGGTGTGATCGCCCTGCAGGACCTGCTGGACACTTCCGGTATCGATTGCAGCCGGATCAAGCTGATCATCGGGGCCACCAACGTGGGAGATGATAAGTACGACCCCGGTCCCCTGGTCCGATTTCCCTATGAGCTTGTTCGCCGGCAATGTCCCCAGGCACTCGTAATGGACCTGTATGCCGGCTGCCCCGGATTTAATGTCGCTGTTGAACTTGTTTTTATGCTCTCGCTGACCGGTTATCTCAAGCCGGAAGATTTATCGATTATCATCGGGGCTGAAAATCTTCACCGGGCCAAAGCGTTCAAGCCGGGCGATACGGCCAACATTCTTTTCGGTGACGATTCTTTGGCAACCGCACTGAAAACCGGGGGCAACGGCAAGGCGCAGGGGCAGTATTCGCTCCTGCAGCGAAGTGAATTCACCGTCAAAGAAGATCCTGTTTTAGAAACAGCCCTGGAAATACTTAAATCAAAAGCAAAGCACAAAATTGACGGAATTATCATCGACAATCAGCTGGGCAATCTTGCTTACAGGGTCCCGGCCACCGCGGCACGGGTACAGCACGCGCTTACAGAACTGATGCATCCGGAGCCGGCCGTCGCCGGAACGTTTAAACGGTTCAGAGAAGCCCTCGAGTTTTACGACCAACACATAAATTCTTTCGCTTATGATATCATGACCCTGGATGCAAACCCGCAACGGGTTGAACAAATCGCCCGGGCATATGTACAGTCCGGCAAATATAAAAATGTCATTTCTGTTTATCTAACCCCTGATTCCGGTATCATCGCCCTGCATAAAGGGGCGAACTACACTTTTGCAAGGCCGCAAAAAGGGATTATCGACACCCTCACACACACCCATGGCTGCTTTGCCGATTATATCCAGGCCCTGCCCGATGGCGATGATATCTTTGGTGACATGGATGGCAAAGGTGTGTTTTTATATGCCACCCGTGGAGCGAAAAACCTTTTAGGCCAGCTGTTTTTTGCCAATGGCATCAAAGTTGAAGATATTGACCTTATTATCGAGCACCAGGCAAATTTTGCCATGATTCCCTTGACTCTGGACCAGGTTCTGGACCACGACCTGCCGGAGAAAAAAAAAATGGTGGCCGACTTAGTTGCGAATAAATTAATCACCAACGTTCATGAACGCGGTAACTGCTCGGTGGTTTGCATGCAGCGCTTGCCGTACGATCTGAACCGGGGCACATTAGAGCCGGACATGCTGCAGGGATTTAAGATCAACGCCAATGTGGAGCAGTTGAAAAAGGCCCGACTGATTTTATTCGACTCGGTCGGCGCTGGTATGACCCGCAGTGCGTTTTTGCAGCGCTTGTGAGGTCCCGCAAAATTTATCTGAATGCTATCGACATCAAGAATCTATTTTAGAAGAAGGGCTCATCAGGGGTGATTTTTTACAGCGCAGGCATCGACCGGGGCGTGTAAAACGTTTGCGGTCTTCAAACACATATTTCTTCTTTTAGCAGGCAACATGCAATCTTATATTCCGGTGTTCCATCTTTGCAGTAGATCAAATTGTGAGGTTGGATCAGCTTGTTCATCACGCAGCCTTCGGCAATGTTGAGTTTAAAAAAATCGCTTTCGTTCAACCGGCCGGCCGGCGCCAGTTTGTTATTATCAAAAACCAGGCTGTGAATCGGGAAGTCCTCGCAAAGCGGGCAGCGGTACACCCGCCCGTTGGGAAAAATAAAAAAATTTTTCGCCACCAGCCCGGCGCATTCAAATTTTTCCTCCGCATTCAAATACACCTTCGGAAAAGTCACAGTGATGCCATGTCGGGCAATCTGGCGGGCGACAGGGGGAATGGTTTGAAGCCACTGGTTTCTGGAAACCTGGAGCTGTTCTTTGCCACCTGAAACGCTGTGCTGATCGGCGGATTTTCCCCGCAGGCCGATGACCTGAATAAAAAATCGGCGGACACCCAGCTCGGCCAGCAGCGGTTCCATCAACGCGAGTTCATGGATGTTGGCGCTGCTGACGGTGTAGATCATGCTGGTAGCAAACCCCATTGCATTGGCGTTGCGGATGCCTGACAGACAGGCGTCAAAAGCTCCCGGTCCGCGGATGGCATCATTGGTCTCAGGGGTGGCCCCGTCCAGGCTGAAGCTGAAATAATTCACCTGCACGGGATCGACTTTTGAAAGGATGTCGCCGAACAGGTAGCCGTTGGTGTCGATGGTGATGGAAGCGAATCCCAACCGGCGGGCGTGCCGTACGGCTACCGGCAAATCCGGATGCAGCGTGGGCTCGCCGCCCAGGAAAATAAGATTGGTTGACCGGCTGTTGGCGCTGAATGCTTGCAACCAGGCGATTATGGTGGAAAGCGGCAGGGTGTTTTTGCCGTGCTGCTCGGTGTTGATATAACAATGGCGGCATTTGAGGTTGCAGCGAGTGAGGATATGGAAGAAAAGGTTGGTGGAATTTCTGGAAAAAGCAACGGTTTTCGAGGCGGTCATATCTTTGCTATCAGGCGTTTAATTTTCTTTTTAGCGGTAATCAGTTCCTCGTTGGTGACGCGCAGGCGAATCGACATGTATTCGGCAAATATGCGGTAGAGCAAAAGCAGAAAGTCCAGTTTTTCATTCGTCGGATCCTGGGCGGACAGCCGGTTTTTGGCGGAGGTGTCCACGGCCAGACAGATGGTTTTTCCCACGGCATGTACAGAGGCCGAGCGCTTCATGCTGTCAATGACCCGCATTTCGCCGAAAATTTCCCCTTTTTTGTCAATTGTATTGATTTCCATGTCTTCTTTGGTGACCCGTATTTTTCCGGCCAGCAAAAAGTATAGCCATGGATCCAGGTCGCCTTCCTGGATGATTTGTTCGCCGTCTTCGTATTCCCTGATTTTACTTAACCGGAGCAGTTTCTGAAGACTTTTGGTCTCAAAATTTCGCAGCGCTGGAATGGTTAACAGTTTTTGGATATTTTCAATATTGTCCTTCAAGTATTTCGATTCGAGCATAGCGACCTCCGGCCTTTTCCTGTCTGAAGCAATCCA
>JAOZSC010000298.1 GCA_029939875.1 Desulfobacterales bacterium | reverse complement strand
CATGCCGGAGTGGTGAAATTGGTAGACGCGCTGGACTCAAAATCCAGTGGGCCTTGCGCCCGTGAGAGTTCAAGTCTCTCCTCCGGCACCATCCTTTTTTTTAGTTTTCCACTTCCACCTTCCGCATTCCGACTTCCGAATTCATCCAGCTTCCCAGCCGTTTTCCTTTATTCTTCGCTATGAGCTGTCATCCTTCCCTTGGCGTTATCCTGAATATTTAATATTTAAGATGCGCTCCTTAATGGGTGACCCTCTATTTTTTCTCTGAACCTGCGCGCAGCGCTTTCAGGTTGCGCCGGGCCTCTTTGTAATCGGGGTTGATCTGCAGCGCTTTTAAAAAGTGCCGGCGGGCTTCATCCAGCCGGCCTTGCTGCATCAAGGCGGCACCGAGGTTGTTGTGCGCCTCGGGCTGGTCGGGATCAATTTTCAGGGCCATGGAAAAATGCTTGATGGCTTCGTCCAGATCCCCGAGGGATTTCAAGGCAGCACCCAGGTTGTTGTGCACGTCAGCGTCCATCGGATTTATTTTAAGCGCGGCGTTAAAATGCTCAATGGCTTTGCGGGGCCGGTGCTGGAGCATCAGGACCACCCCCATGTTGTTGTGAGCTTTCAGGTTGCGGGGATCCAGGCGCAGGGCGGCGGTAAACTCAGAAATCGCCTCCTCCAGTTTGTCCTGCCGGGCCAGGGCGTATCCCAGGTTGTAGTGGGCATCCACGTAGTCGGGTTTGATCTTCAGAGCCTGCCGGTAGTGTCCGATGGCCTCGGTGAGGAAGTCCCGCCGGGCCAGGGTCGCTCCCAGGTTGTTGTGGGGACGGGCTTTGGCCGGAGATTTTTTTATGCAGTCACGGTACAGGCTGACTTCATCACTCCAGACCGCATTTCTTTCCAAGGTCCACAGGCTCAGCAGGGCGGCGACCGCACAGAGCAGCAGCGGTGCCAGCCAAACGGGTTTTGCATACCTGAATACCAGGTAGACGCCCGCCAGAATGACAAACATGGACGGCAGGTAATTGCGGTGTTCAAAAACCAATTCCAGCCCGATGACCGAAGATTCAATCACCAGGTTGCCGAAAAACCAGAGAATGCTAAATGAGACCAGCGGGCTGCGTTTGGCAGTCACAAGGGCCGTTGCGATCAGGGCGATGATGATCGCCAGTGACAGCAGGGTGGTCACCGGATTGATCAGCGAATGGGACAGGGCGAAATCATGATCCAGGTTCAGCCTTGACGGATGAGGCCACAGCAGCAGGCTGATGTAAAAGACCACCACGCGAAACTCGGTCAGCACCCGCTGCAGCAAGGTGAAATCCCTGTGTTTATAGTCTGCCAGAATTCTGTTGAGGGGATGGTAGTTCAGGTAGACCAGGGCAATGATGCATGCAATCAGCAACAGCCCTGCCAGCATCGGTGCCTGGCGCCTGGCCCACTGCCGGTTCAAATTTTGAAAAAAATACCACTCATACAAAATAATAAATACCGGCAGTGTGGCGGCAATCTGCTTGGTGCCCAGGGCCAGAAGGCCGGCGGCGGCACAGCCGCAAAACAGCAGCCATTTTTTGCGGACGCCGGTTGCCAGGCGAAATTTTACGTACAGCAGCATCGATAGCACATAAAACATGGCGGCCATGCTGTTCATGCGCTGGACCAGGTAGGTCACCGATTGGGTCTGGAGCGGATGAATCAGCCAGATAAAGGCGGTAAAAAACGCGATCCAGCCATAGTGCTTATTAAGGTTGTTCAGGGCTGGGGTGCACAGGGTGGCCTTGATCAGGAAATAAAGGAACAACCCGGTTGCGAGGTGAATCATGATGTTTACCAGGTGGTATCCCACCTGGTTGTAACCGTTAAAATAATAATTCAGTGCAAAGCTGATATTGGCGACCGGGCGGTAGGCTTCCGGGCTGTGAAATCCCGCCCAGGCAAGGTTGCGCAGACTGGGAGAAGGGATGCGGATGTGGGGGTTTTCCAGAATGTTGCTCAGGTCGTCAAATATAAACGGTGTCGTGAGGGTGCCGGCATAAATCACAATCACCACGACCGCTGCCAGGGCCAGCAGCAGGGTTTCGTATCTCAGGCCGTCGTTAAGCTCAAATCGTTTTTTTTTCACGGGTAGCTTAGAGCATGTATTCACAAATATTGTTATATTTTCAGGGTTTTTTTAATTAACCGCCGAGCACGCAGAGAACGCAGAAAAACAAAATACTTTGGCCTTTTCCAGCGGAGCTGGCATCTATCTTTTTATCCCTAATCTGAGCAAAAAGCAATCGTGATGATAGCTCGCCCTGAAGATACCGGGCATCCTAAGAGTGGCCGCCCGTTTTGGTTCCGAGGGGTATGCACAGGATGGCACACAGTGGTTTTTGAATTGACATGTAGTCGATTTTTTAATATTATTTAAAGATTATGCAAGGAAAAGATCAATGAAGAAAAAACGCAAGTGGCACTCCAACATAATGGATTCAATGGTGGTTACCGGCCTGGGCCTGGCCGCTTTTTACTGGGTCTGCGAATCGTTCATGTATTTTTTCCTGGATCCGGAAGCCAATTTTTTCCAGCATGCTCTCGGCCCGGACATTTTTCAAACCTGGACCCGTCTGCTGGTGCTCTGCCTTTTTGTTATTTTTGGATCCCATGTCCAGTACACCATCAACAAGCGACGGGCAGCCGATGATGCCCTGCGCGAAAGCGAAGACAAATATCGTACCATCCTCGAAAGTATCGAAGAGGGCTATTTTGAAACCGATCTGGAAGGCAACCTCACGTTTTTCAGCAATCCTTTCCGTCGGATGTTGGGATATTCCCGGGACGCACTGGCGGGCACCAACGTCGACGTTTACATTACTGCGGAAACCGCCGCCAGGATGGCGGAAATAACAGAGCGGGTCAAAAACAGTGGGGTACCGGAAAATGTCGCTGACTACGATGTGATGCACAAAGACGGCAATCAGGTTGCCCTGGAGCTGTCGCTTTCTCTGCTCAAAGATGCCGAAGGGCAACCCATGGGGTTCAGGGGGGTGGTGCGCGATGTTTCGGAGCGCAAGAAAGCAGAAAAAGAAAAGCGTAAGCTGGAAAACCAGCTCCAGCAGGCCCAGAAGATGGAGTCCATCGGTACCCTGGCCGGCGGTATCGCCCACGATTTTAACAACATTCTCATGGGCATCCAGGGCAATGCCTCGCTGATGCTGCTCAAAATCGATTCCGCTCACCCAAACCATGAAAAAATTAAAAACATCGAACAATATGTTCAAAACGGCACCGAACTGACCAAGCAACTGCTGGGTTTCGCCCGTCGGGGGAAATATCTGGTCAAGGCCACCGACCTCAACGAAATTATCGAAAAATCTTGCCAGCTGTTCGCCCGTACCAAGAAAGAAATCCGGGTTCACACTGAGTTGGGTGATGACATCTGGACGGCAGAAGTGGACCGGGGCCAGATCGAGCAGGTGCTGCTAAACCTTTATGTCAATGCCGGGCAGGCCATGCCCGAAGGCGGCGATCTGCATATTCAGACCGAAAATATCCGTCTGGACCGCAGCTACGTGAAACCGTACCGGATCGAGCCCGGAAAATACGTTAAGATCTTGGTTTCCGATACCGGCGTGGGCATTGACCGTGAAACCCAGGAGCGGATATTTGAGCCCTTTTTCACTACCAAGGAAATGGGGCGTGGCACCGGCCTGGGGCTGGCGTCGGTATACGGCATTATCAAGAGCCACGGCGGTTACATCAATGTTTACAGTGAAAAAGATCAGGGCACCACGTTTACGGTTTATCTGCCGGCATCCGGAAAAGATGCTGTCCGCGATCCGGAGACGGCCACTGAAATTGTCAAGGGCAGCGGAACCATCCTCTTGATTGATGATGAAAAGATGATTATCGAAGTCGGCCGTGAGCTGCTCAAAGAACTGGGCTATGATGTCCTGGTGGCCGCCAGCGGCTCGGAAGCCGTAGAGGTCTTCCAGTCGCGGCACAAAGAGATCGACCTGGTGATCATGGACATGATCATGCCCGGCATGGGGGGGGGCGAGACCTTCGATCGTCTGAAGGAAATAGACCCGCAGGTGCGGGTGCTGCTTTCAAGCGGATACAGCGTCAACGGCCAGGCCACCAAGATTTTGCGGCGCGGTTGCGATGGGTTCATCCAAAAGCCGTTCAATATGCACCAGCTGGCCGAAAAAGTCCAGAAAATTATGGAAAAGAAAGGTACAGGGTCCAAGGTATAAAGAATTAGGTACAAGGTCCATGGCAAAAAAT
>JAOZSC010000297.1 GCA_029939875.1 Desulfobacterales bacterium | reverse complement strand
TTGCCAAGGTAGCATGCCAGAGGGGGGGCGAAAACAATAAAAAAGCCCGGCCTTTACACGGCAGCGGGCTTTTTATTATTAAATTTCACCGATTCCGGCGGGCGCCGGAGCAGTTTTCTTATTCAAGCACCATCAGCACCTGGTCTGTGGCAACGGTATCGTCCACGTTGACCTTGATCTCTTTTACAACTCCGGATTCGGCTGAGGGAATGGCATTTTCCATTTTCATGGCTTCCAAGGTCAACACTTCCTGGTACTCCAGAATCTCGTCGCCTTCCTTAACAAGGATGTTGATAATTTTCCCCGGCATCGGTGCTTTTATTTCTTTGCTCATGGCTTTCTCCCTTCAGTGTAAACTATCTTGGCACAGGAAACCTCACATCACGATTGCAAACAGATACGCTTGATACTGGAAGCCGAATCGAATGTCAAGGGCAAAGCCCGTTGTTTTTAAAAAACAGGCCCCGCCCGGACTTTTTTAGCCCCCGAACAGGTTTATATCCTTGACGTGTCCGCCCGGTTCATTTATGTAATGATGTTTCAACCTTGTTGAGAGACAACCCTTTTTGAAACACGGCGGCCCGTTGAGCTGCTGCGTGCGAATATTTGAAAAAACAGCGACCAGGAGGAAAATTATGAGACCTTATTTTGAAAAAATGAAAGAATTTGGCCAACCGCTCAAGGAAGGCCAGATTAAAAGCACGGAAGCTAACATCGGCAAGGTCAAAGATGTGGAAGCCCAGGTGGATGAAGCGGTTGAACAGGTCAAAAACGCCGGAATGCCAACGGAAAAAGTCAATGCCCGCGGACAATTAACCGTGTGGCAGCGTATCGATTACCTGGTCGATGAGGGCACGTGGTGTCCCCTGCACACCCTTTACAACCCGGTGGAAAACGTGGAGGGCACCACCAATGTGATTGACGGCCTGGCCAAGATATCCGGCAAATGGGCGGTTCTGATCGGCTTTGACAACAAGGTCTTTGCCGGTGCCTGGCTGCCCGGACAGGCGGAAAACGTCCTTCGATGCACCAACCTTGCCAAACGGCTCAACATCCCGCTGGTCTGGCTGGTCAACTGCAGCGGGGTCAAACTGACCGAGCAGGAAAAATTTTATGCCGGACGGCGCGGCTCCGGAACGACGTTTTTCAGACATGCGGAACTGGAACAAATGGGCATCCCCATTCTGGCAGGAATCTATGGCACCAACCCGGCCGGCGGCGGATACCAGGGCATCAGCCCCACCGTTCTTTTTGCCCATAAAGACTGCAACATCGCCGTGGGCGGCGGTGGCATTTTAAGCGGTATGTCCCCCAAGGGCTTTTTTGACCTGGAAGGCGCCGAGCAGTTGATTGCCGCCGCCAAGCAGTACAAGGTCGAACCGCCGGGAAGCGTTAATATCCATCACGATGAAACCGGATTTTTCCGTCACGTATACGAAACCGAGGAAGGGGTGCTCGACGGGCTCAAGGACTACATGAAGGACATGCCGGGCTACAACCCCAAATTTTTCCGCGTAGCCGAGCCGAAAGAGCCGCGCCTGCCCGCCGATGACATTTATCGCCTGCTGCCGTCCAACCAGAAACAGATGTACAATTTTGACGAAATCCTGGCTCGCATTGTAGACGGCAGCGAGCACATGGAATACCGTCCGGATTACGGCCCCGAAATCTACACCGGGCTGGTTAAAATGGACGGCTTTTTGGTAGGCGTCATTGGCAACCGCCAGGGATTTTTCGGCGAGGATTATCCTGAATACGCCCCTTACCCTGGCATCGGCGGCAAACTGTACCGCCAGGGCCTGATCAAAATGAACGAATTTGTGGTCCACTGCGGCCGCGACCGGGTGCCAATCATATGGTTCCAGGACACCAGCGGCATCGATGTGGGAGATATCGCCGAAAAAGCAGAACTGCTGGGACTGGGCCAGTCGCTGATTTTTTCGATCCAGCAAACCGACGTTCCCATGACCCTGGTGGTGCTGCGCAAGGGAACCGCCGCAGCACATTACATCATGGGCGGCCCCACGGCCAACCGTCACAACGCGTTCACGCTGGGCACCGCCACCACTGAAATTTACGTGATGCACGGTGAGACCGCTGCCGCCGCCAGTTTTTCCCGCCGCCTGGTCAAAGAAAAAGATGCCGGCAGGCCCCTGGAACCGGTCATTGAGGAAATGAACAAGCTGGTCAAGGCCTATCATGACAACTCGCGGCCGGTTTACTGTGCCCAACACGGCCTGGTGGACGAAGTGGTCAAAATGACCGATATCCGCAAGTACCTGGTGGCGTTTGCCAGTGCCGCTTACCAGAATCCCCAGTCCATCTGCCCCCAGCACCAGATGATGCTGCCCCGCATTATCAAGGGATAACAAAAAAAGCCGCCGCCCCTCCTGGGAGGGGCGGCGGCCCTTGAAAAGGATCTGCGCCGATGAAACCCGCGCTCAACATACCGCTGGGCCTGCTGACCGTCATGCTGGCCTGTTTTGTCGTGGGGATTCAACCGTCAGCGGCAACGCGAACCGATAATATCATCCACTCCGATGGCGTCGTCCTGTCGGCCGGCAAAATTGCCGGCGGCAACGCTTTGCTGGTTCAAATTGATTCCCGCAGCCTTCAGCCACCGCTGACCGGCATTCATCTGCGGTTTCAACAGCGCGGCTATGGGCTGTACCCGCACCCACTCAAGCCGCAAACGGTCTATTTTGCAATTATCGGCATCCCCTACCGCTCGACTCCGGGGCCCGGAATCCTGACACTGGAGTGGTCAAATGCCGCCGGCCGTCACACAAAAGAACTGACATTTACAATTGTGGGCGGCAAATACAAAACCGACGTGCTGAAGGTCGATTCCGCCCGAGTCACCCTGAACAGTAAAAATATCAAACGGGCCAAAAAAGAATCCCGACAGCTCAAACGCATTTACGCCAGTGCCAGCAGTGTCAGATTGTGGAACGGGCCCTTCCAGCTTCCCATGCAAAGCCAGATAACCAGTCCTTTCGGAAACCGGCGGATATTCAACGGGCGGCTGAAAAGCTACCACAACGGGGTTGATTTTCGCGCTCCCGTCGGCACGCCGGTTTTTGCCGCTAATTCCGGTATCGTACTCCTGGCGCAAGATCTTTTTTATTCCGGCAACGTGGTGGTCATTGATCACGGCACGGGCATTTTTACCATTTATGCCCACCTGAGCAAAATTGAAGCGGCTGCCGGACAGCCTATCGAAAAAGGGCAGCAGCTCGGACTGACCGGCGCCACCGGGAGAGTCAGCGGGCCTCACCTGCACTGGGGGGTCAAGGTCAACGGGGTGGCTGTTGATCCCATGCAGTTCGTCGAGACCATGGCCATTTTGCTGGCAACGCACTGAGGCCTTTGCCGAAAATCCCTTTTTAGTTGCTTTTCACGGCCGAAATGGTAATAATTAGAGATTATGAATAGGCAGAGTGTGCTGACAAGAATTTTCATTGCTCTGGTTTTGAGCCTTACCGGTGTCGGAGTGGGTTATGCCAACCCGCCGTTGGCTGACCTGACGGAGACCTGTGATCCCGTCTTGCAAAAAGGCCTGCAGCAGAGCCTGGCGGAGTTGAACCTCACCCGGGCCGCCGAAACAAAATCCTTGAGCATCGTCCTGGTGGACATCACCGACCCCTCGTCTCCGCGCATGGCTTACGTGAATCCCAACGAGATGATGTATGCCGCCAGTTTGCCGAAAATCGCCATCCTTCTGGGAGCTTTTGAAAAAATTTCAACCGGTGAGATGACCCTGGACAGTAAAACCCGGGGAAAACTGACCCAGATGATCCGCAACTCCTCGAACCAGGCGGCCACAGAGATGTTAAACCGCGTCGGCAAGGCCTACCTGGCTGATCTGCTGCAATCGCCCCGCTACCGGCTGTATGATCCTAAAAAAAACGGCGGCCTGTGGGTTGGCAAAGAATACAGCAAGTCCGGCGCCTGGAAACGCGATCCCCTGCACCATCTGTCCCATGGAGCCACGGCCTTTGAAGTGGCCCGCTTTTATTACCTGCTGCAAGCCGGCCGACTGGTATCTCCCGAGGGCAGCCGGCAGATGAAATCCATCCTCGCCGATTCTGCCATCGAGCACAAATTCGTCAAGGGACTGAAGTCAGTTCATCCGGATTCACGCATCTATCGTAAATCCGGAACCTGGCGGCAGTATCATGCCGACAGCGCCATCATCGAGCACGACGGTCGACGCTATATCGCCGTGGCCCTGGCCAACAGCCGCCTCGGCGGCAAGTGGCTCCGCGATTTGATCGTGGCCATGGATCGGCTGGTCTGCG
>JAOZSC010000014.1:2748-15824 GCA_029939875.1 Desulfobacterales bacterium | reverse complement strand
AGCGGATTGAAAACGACATTTTGATCACCGCCGCCGGCCCGGTTGATTTAACGGCCGGAATTCCCCGAGAGGCCGAGCAGATCGAAGCGTTGATGAATGAATGAAAACATGGAAGAATCCCTGTACAACGCATTAGAGCAACTGCACGACAAGATTCCCCGGCTGGCTGATCTGCTTGATCCTGGCGCTGATGAACAGATTTGTTTCTGGACCCATATCGTTGAGGCCAAACTGTTGAGCCGGCTTTCGCCGGATTTTCCGATGGTGGCCGCCATCTGCGGCGGTGGTTCTTCAGGCAAATCCACCCTGTTCAACTCCCTGGTGGGACAACCCCTGGCGCCCACCGGCGGTACGGCCGGCCTGAACCGGCGGGTGCTTTTTTCGGTTCCGGCTGCACGGGCCGAACACGGCGGGTTGCTTGCCGATCTGGCCGCCCCCTTTGAGTCGGTGCCCGAACCGTTGCAGGACCCCCGGGATCTGACGGTCCCCGGCAAGCCGCTGTACGTGATCAACCGTTCCGATCTGAACAGCCTGGTACTGCTGGACACCCCGGATTTCGACACCGGTGCCCGGGGGACTTATACCAACCGGGAGGTCACCCGCATGGCGCTGGAGGCCTCGGATATCCTGATTTATATTTTTACCAATTCCAATTACAACAATCGGGACAACACGGATTTTATTGCCCGGATGCTGACCGGCATCGGCAAACGCAAATGTTTCCTGGTCTACCGGGCCTATCCGAGTTTTACGGATGCAGAAATAATTGAGCATGCCATGACCGTGGCAAAGGGCATTTACGGACAGGATGCCGAACGCTATGTGCTGGGCGTGTACCGCACCGATGAAGATAACCGCGTGGCCGCCGGGCAGCAGTTCATGCAGCTTGCACCCGTAAGGCCCAAAGCCGTGGCTTTTGACAGGGCCTTGCAAGGTATTGATGCCCCCCGGTTACGGCTCGATCTTTACGGCTCCATTTTAGACGATGTTCTCCGGCAGGCCAGGCAAATACAGGCCCGGTCGGAAGTCTCCCTCGATGAACTGCGTTTGTACCTCGACGCCCTGTTGATGGCCCAGAGCCATTGCGTACATGAAGCGCTCAAGCATTTTCCCATGGACCGCGTCATGCGGCGCTTTGCCCGCATCTGGGCAGATACCGATCCCACCCACGTGAAAGTGATGCGCAAAACCGGCAACCTGATCGAATTGCCGCTCAAAATGCTGCTCGGAGCCGCCGGCTGGGCTAAAGAGCAGCTTTCGCCGGCTAAAGACAGCCGGCCGTCGTCAGGGGATTTTGCGCAAAAACTGGATGAAGATCTGGTCACGGCCGTAACTGACCTGCATTACCAGGCAGTCAGCGCCCAGATTTCAGTTGCCGGATCTCTCAACGATGCGGTCGCCCGGAAGATGCTGGAGATTACCGAACGCATCCGGGAGCAGAAACAACTGCCGAACACCCGCAATCCCAGGGCTGAGGCTTCCGGTGAGAGCGCCACCCTCACGTTTCAGGTGGATGCGCATCCGGCGGTTCTATCCGCCCAGGAAAAGCTGCGCGGCGAGGATTTTAAATCCCTGCTGCAGGCGATCCTGGCCCAAAAAGATGCCATCGTTAATATTTCCCATGAAATGGAAAACGATCTTTGCCAGCTGGCGGATCGTTTCCGCAGCAAGATGGGCCTGTGGCGCAAGATCAGTCAAACCTTCTGGGCATTTCTCAACGTATTGCCGGCAACCGTGGCGGTCACCTACGTGCTTTCAACCGGAGATCCGGTGGGGGCCGCCGGCATAAAAATCAAGTTGACCGGGCTTTTCGGGGCCAAGGACCTTTATGCCCTGTTTGCCATCCCGGTGACGACCGGATTAAAATCCGCCGAACGCAAGCAGATCGAAGAGATGCTCGGCCCCATCGTGCAAACCTGGTTGAACCACAAGCTGGAAACAGTGCAGCAGCTTTTTGAGCAAACTATTACCGGCGGCATTATCCGCGGAGCCCGCAAAAACATCGACACCGCCGATGCGTTGATCGGCCAAATCGGTCAGGCCATGGCCGTTTGCGCCGGGGGAGATAAAACTTCATGATATCGAACCGACAGGCTGCCGCCTTAAAGGCGTTTGGCGGCATCGAGAGCATTAAAAATGATCTGAGCATCCTGGAGACGGTTCTTGGTGATCTGTCGCTCTGGCTGCCGGCCGCGGCGCTCAAAAAGCAGTGTGCACAGGCGCTTCGTATGATCGACGCCATTGCTCAGCGCCTGGAACGCAAACTGGTGGTGACCATTGTCGGACCCTGCGGTGCCGGAAAATCAACCCTGCTCAACGCCCTGGCCGGGATGGATGACCTTTCGGCGACCGGTCATCAGCGGCCCACCACCGATCACGTCATTGTTTTCAGCGCTGATGCGCAGGATGCCCGCCAGCTGATCGAAGTTCTCGGCCGGCAATCCGTTGAGGTTAAATCCAGCCCGGCTGCTGCGGCACTGGAGCATGTGCTCCTGATCGACACGCCGGATACCGACAGCACGGCTTATCGGACCCATGCACCGCTGGTGCGTGAAACCATCGCTTGCTCTGACATGCTCATCTGCGTGTTTGATTCTGAAAACCCCAAGCGCAAGGATCATGTGGATTTTCTGGCGCCGTTTATCAGCCGGTTTAACGGGCAGTCCCTGGTGGCGGTCATCAACAAATGTGACCGCCAGGACGAGCAGGAATTGAAAAACCGGATTATGCCGGATTTTGCCGACTATATCCGCACGGCCTGGCAGGCGCCGGTGGACCGCCTCCTGTGCCTGTGCGCTCGGCGGCACCTGAAAGATCCCCAGTGGGACGAAACCGCCGCGCCCAAGCATGACTTTGATCAGTTCGAAGAGTTGCAGCAGCTGATTTTCGAAGGCATCAACCGTGCTGACTATGTGGTGGACCGCAGGCTTGAAAACGCGGCCAGTTTGCGCGATTTCATTTTCGAGGAGGTGCGCCGGCAAATCGATACCCATCGCCCCCGGCTTGAGGCCGCCGGGCAGCAAATCCGGGAGGCCGAAAGAAAATCTTTCCTGGCGGCGGTATCGGCCATGAAAAACGATGATGCACGACAATTTGTCGGGGTGGGCCTGATGGTTTACCAGAAATTGACCCAGCGCTGGGTGGGTCCCATGGGATGGATGATCGCCATCTGGGCCCGGTTGATGATTTTCGGCAGCGGGATTGCCGCACTTTTCCGATTTGGTCGTCCGGTACGCCAGGTGATGGGCATGGTTTCGGCCTGGCGGCATCTCAAGCAATCAAAATCTGCCGTGGACGATACGGCCAGTGGGCAGCGGGTGGATGCGGGCCTGCGAACCTACCGGTTGACCACCATGGGCAACTGGCCGGATATTGGCGAGTCCCTGGTGGCAGGCGGCTTTGACGCGGCGGTGCGGCAGGTAACCGATGTGTTGCCGGTTGAGAGCAGTTTCAGCGAAAAACTGGCGCAGCTCTGGGGTGATGCCCTGGAGTCCGAGATTGAACGCGTATCGCAAAAGCTTAGCGGGATGATACTTCAGATCCTGTTCAATCTGCCGGTATTCGGCATCCTGGGATATATCGGCTGGATCACGGTGCGGCGGTTTTTTCTCGAAAATTACCTGACGGTGGATTTTTTTCTGCACGCCCTGTGGGTTATCGGCATCGTTTTGCTGTTGAGTTTTTTTATTTTTCAGATAGGCGTGAGGTTGACCGCCGGCTCTGAGCGTGTGACCGCACGGGCGTTTGAGCAAATGAAGCGCCGGGCGGACCAACTGGAGACCGTTACGGCTACGCCGGTTCAGGTGCAGCTTGAAACCATCGCGGGCTTGGAAACGTTTGTGACCCCGCGGGCCGCCTGACCCTGACCCTGACCCTGAACTCTGCACCCTGTACCTTGCTTTATAGATTATAGATGCGTTCAAACCAGTTCAGGTGCGCTTCATCAGCGATGCCCAGGCGTTTGGCTACGGCCGGGGAGAAGACCGCAAAATTACCGGTGGAACGGGCACATACCGTTTTTTCATCGTTGTACAGGATGCCTTCCATGACGGCCTCATGCCGACCTTTTACTTCCAGCACCCGGCCTTCGGCCTTTAATTGATTGTTGATGTAAACCGGTTTGAGAAAATCCACCGTCATCGAACGGGTCAATGCGATACGTTTTAACAGGTAGATGGTGGCCCAGCTCATGATTTCATCCAGAATCGTTGACAGGACCCCGCCGTGCACCAGCTGATCCCATCCGCACAGGTGCTGTGGAACCGTCAGCCGTGAAAAAACGCGCGAATCATCGGTGTAAAACTTCATCTGCAAACCCGACGGATTAACGGGGCTGCAACCGAAGCAGTTATGACTGCTGCTGTTTGGCAGCAGTTTGGGCTTGTTTTCGGATTCCATAAGCGATTGTGACCTTTGAACCCTGACTTGGAAGCGATCAGTTTGGATAATAGATAAGATTAAATAATTTGTTGGCGCTGACCTTGTCAAGGTCTTTTAGAATCCGGTATTCGTCCAGAGCCGCGGCTTTTTCCCCTTTTTGTTGCAGTGCGTAGCCCAGGTTGAAGTGTGCTAGCGTAAAGTCCGGATCCACCCGGATAGCTTCCTTGTAAGCCTTGATCTCTTCGTCTTTTTTCCCCATTTTTCCATAAACCACGCCGAGATTATTGTATGCCGGCGCGAAATCCGGGTTGAGGTGCAGGGCCTGCTGATGGGCTTTGGCGGCTTGCGTGTAGTGACCGAGCCGGGCATCGGCGATTCCGATATTAAAATAGGCCGGTGCAGCATGGGGATTGAGCCGGACCACCGTTTCAAAGGCTTTTTTGCCTTCAAGCAGCTGGCCCATATGGGCGTACGCAAGTCCCAGTTTAAAATAAGCGACTTCCAGATCCGGTTTGAGTTGGATGGCCTTTTTGTAGGATTCAATGGCCTTGCGGTAACGATCCAGTTGAGTGTAATAGTCTGCCAGGATCAGGTGCAGGTTCTCATCATCGGGGTCGCTCTTGATGGCTTGCTCATAAGCCGCAATGGCTGCTTGCGGATTGTTCATTCCCACCTGACAGTAGCCCAGTCCGTTCCATGCCAGAGTGTTGTGCGGATCTTCTTCGGTGGCTTTCTTGAAAAACTCAAGCGCTTTTTGCTCCTGTCCGTTGATCGAAAAACCGAGGCCGTTGCGGCAAAGCTTTTCGGCCAATGTGGGCTGCTGCAGGCTGTTGGTAAACGTCCACAGTGAAATCGTCTGGCCGGCTTTGGTGGGTTTGAGTTTCAGTACGGAGTTAGCGGCAACGGCGAAGTTCAGGTTCTGGCCCTTTACCATCTGGAAGGTGGCTACGCCGACCACCTGTCCGTCCAGGTTGATGACCGGACTGCCACTGGAACCCGGTGATATGGGAGCAGACATCTGGAAGAAAGCTCCCACTGCCGGAATTTTTCGGATCGAAGAAACAATTCCCTCACTGACGGTCTGCTCAAGCCCCATGGGGCTGCCGACGACCACAACCTGTTCGGCGATTGCCGGCAGATCGCTACTCACCTTGAGCCATTTGATTTTGTCTCGGGGGATGTCCACCAGTACCTTTATCAGGTCGATGGCCTTATTATCCGCAACCACCATTTTGATCGGATAGGTCTTGCCGTCGGCCGTGCGCACGTCAGCGGTGTATTTTCCCTCAAGGACGTGGAAATTTGTGATTAAGTGGCCGTACTTGTCGATAAAAAATCCGCTGCCGATATCGGTCAACCGGTGGTTGACATCATAGGTGATCACCGTTACCACCGCCGGTCGGATTTTGTTCACCAGTTTCGTCAGGTTGGTGGCAGCTGTTGCCGGTATGTTCATTAACAGCCAGATGAACAATGCGAGTGCAATTTGTAATCTGCCGTTCATGATATTTTCCCTGGCGCCGAACTTAAAAAATTTCTTGCAGCTTCAGCGGTGCGGCCAGCACTTTTTCTGATTTGGGTTTAATGATCAGGGGAATGATGTGCGCCCTTTTCAAGGGGTTTGCTGATGCTTCTTACTATTTACTATGCAGGCGGAGTTCTGACTTGTTTTTCGACGCCATACGCACCTAAACTAATCATCAATTCGACGATTTGAAGGGCAGCAAGCCCACCAATCAATTTTCCAGATCCCGATGACGCCAAAATGATTCTTGCTTTTTTTCAAGCGTTCATTACTATTAGCCCGTGAGGGCCTCGGCGTTTACGGTATCGTTGCTGCTCGTTTGTCAACCGGGGCAATCCCCCTCGAACTGAAAGGAGAGTGATCCATGACCGAAGGTTCTCGTAAGAAAAACCCTTTTTCATCGGTGCAGGAAGCCGCCGTTTCCGCCCGGCGTTACGTTGATGCCCCGCAATGCAAATCGGATTCATATCGGCTCGCTTTTCAGGATCCGGATTTTTTGCTGCGAGATGCCCTGAGGCCGGTCCGGCTGCAGCTGGAGCTTCTCAAGCCTGAACTGATTTTACAGGAGCAGCATATCGAGTCAACGGTGGTGGTCTTCGGCAGTGCCCGGATTCCGGATCCGCAAACGGCCGAGGCCAACTTGGTGTCGGCCCAGGCCGAGTACCAGCAAAAAAAAGACGACCCCCAGCTGGCCCGCAAAGTGGAGCGTGCCCGGCGTGCCCTTGATAACAGCCGATATTATGAAGAGGCGCGCAAACTGGGCCATCTGATTTCCAGCAACACCGGAAAGGACAAGCTGGTGGTCATGACCGGCGGAGGGCCGGGTATCATGGAAGCGGCCAATCGCGGGGCCCATGAGGCCGGTGTTCCCAGTATCGGCATGAACATCGTACTGCCCCATGAACAGGCGCCCAATCCCTATATAACGCCGGATTTAAACTTCCAGTTCCACTATTTTGCTATCCGCAAGATGCATTTTCTGATGCGCGCCAAAAGTCTGGTGGCCTTTCCCGGCGGTTTCGGCACCCTGGATGAACTGTTCGAAATGTTGTGCCTTATCCAGACCCACACGGTCCAGCCCATTCCGGTACTGCTGTTTGCGAAAGCGTTCTGGGAGCGGGTGATCAATTTTGACGCCCTGGTGGAAGAAGGGACCATTTCTGCCCAGGACCTGGACTTATTTACCTACGTCGAAAGTGCGGAAGAAGCATGGGAGCTGATTTCTGCGGCGGTGCAATGAGGCTTGCCGCTCGACTTTTGCGTAATCAGGATTATTTTAAAACAATTTCAGCTGGCTGCGCCGGATGTCGCCAAAATGTGCGATAAACATTTGTGCCTGCTGTTTTAAAGACTCGATACGCTGCCGGTTGGCTATCTTCCAGCGGTAAAGCTCGTTTTGCAACTGGCGGCTTTCCCGGGCCAGCGCTTCGACCACCTGTGGCCGGGCCGGTTCCCAGAGCAGGTGGGCCTCTTCGGCCGCCAACCCTACCTTTTTAAAGCGCCACCGGCAATAGCGCTCCCACCATTGGGAGTCAATCTGTGCGTTGGTCTTTGCGCCTTCAAAATAAAAGCAGGACCATTCCAGCTGGGGCAGCGGAATGTGCAGATCCCTGGCCACGTCGCGCAATGCCAACTTTCCTTCAATCGTGTGGCGGTCAAATGCAATCCAGAAAGGGAAAACCTGTTCCGGTGGCGCCACAGCTGTTATAGGGGGGCAGGGGCTGGATAATACGAGATGGGCAGCCGCCCGGGCAACGGCCCTGTCCCGTGCCAGACCTTCATTTTTAAAACGCCTGGCATTGCGGATCAGCGCCGCCTGCCGGTCGGATTTTTCCTGTTCTGCGATCCATTGCCAGAAGTCATCCGGGCGTTTTATAGATCCGGCAACTAGTTTAAGATCTCGATCTTCCGGGGAGCCGTCCAGCACCGAGGTGTCCCCTTCAAAGAGGGCATGAGCCAGATAGCCGAGGCCGGCGGCATCCCTGCATTTGGCCGTGCCGGCCACCTTGATCAAAGCAGCCACCCTGCTGTGAAATTTCTTGTTGAAGATGAGCTCTGCGCCCAGGGGCCAGCACTCCTCAAAGGTAATGATGGCCGTACGGGTGGTATACCAGTTTTGTCCCTCTTTGTTTTCAATCAGATCGCTGGTGGTGGCTGCGAGATCGACATGACCGCGGCGAACCGCTTTTTGGAGCAGCGAGCGGTAGCGTAGCCGGTTATGGGAGCTGTTTTTCATCATGCATCGGGCCGACTTGCCTTCAGCACAAGGCGTTTTGCCTACTGGCGTCCCCGGAATCCCGGTGGTTCAGGTGCCAGAATAGCAACTTCATTGTTGTCTTCGATGAGAATGGTTGTCCACTGTTTGCTTGAATACCAGATTCCGATCTGTAGGCCTTCATTGTCAAAAATGATGGAGCCGTACGGAGGATATCCATAGATGTTGTCCATTTGAGACACCCAGCTTCTGAGCAAAGGCGTGGTCAGCTGAACTTTCTTCCACATTCCCAGCCGAAGTTTGTATTTGTCTTGAATCCCGATAAGGGCATTGGGCACCTTGCCTTGGCCGGTGGTATAATACTTGTAGCCTGGAAGAACCTTGTAGGTTTGAAATGTGTTGTTTACCTCGCGGTCCCGTTTCAATTTACCGTATCTGAAACTCGGCAACCCCAGGGACTTGAAGTCCGGCAAATCCAGGGCGGCCGCACCGGGGACCAAAACTATCAGGGCCAGGCAAACCGAGATCCAGCCGGCGTTTTTATTGAGGCCACCCATGGTTTTCATCCTATTGTGCTCTGCTGTGAACAATCATTGTAAACCTGTCGGGATCGGTACCCTGGTTGTGTAACAGAAGTTTGGCAAAAAGACCAGCAGGAATACCGGTCATTTGAAAACGAAACCGTCTTATTTTTTCCCCGCTGCCACCGGATTTTGTTGAGAATTTCTCAGGATAGCTTATATTTCCGTAATCAGTCAGCAGATCGTGCGATAATCCATCATCCTGCGGGTGGACCATGAAGTTCACAAACAGCGTGCTTATTCGTCAACCGGTTGAAAAAGTTTTTGAATTTGTCGCCCATATCGAAAACAATGCCAAATGGCAATCCAATGGAAGCTGCTCTATGAAGAGCCGCGGGACGTGGCCGGATTACTTGTTTTGCAGGCTTCGTCTGTCATTGCCATCAGGTCGGCGAAGGTGATGGTGCTCAGCCGCTCGAATACGGCTTCGGCGGCCTCCCGCCAGAGGTGCCTCGTCAGACAGCTTGCCACCCGCTCACAGGTTTGCGGGTCCTTGTCACAGACAATCAGTGAATCCCCGCCTTCCAGCAGGGCTACGACTTCACCCACAGTGATAACCCCGGGAGCGCTGTTGAGCATATGCCCGCCTTTGGCCCCCCGAAAGCTTTTCACATAACCGGCCTGTTTTAACGGCCGAATGATCTGTTCCAGGTATTTCAGTGAAATATTTTGCCGTTTGGCGATTTCTCCCAGTTGAATCGGCCCTTGACCATAATGCTGGGCCATGTCCAGCATCAGGCGGGTGCCATATCGACTGCGCGTTGACAGTTTCATGATCAGCCTCCGACGAAAGGATTGAATCTATAATGCACTGATAGGGTATCGAAATAAGCTATTGCAGTCAAGGCGGTTATCCGCGCCACGGCGAAAATTATGGGAAAAAGAAAACGGTTGACAATGTCTGCAACTCTGCCAGAATATCCTGTTGCACTTTATCCGTTGATATTTTCAGATACCAGGGGCCTGTTTTGCAGGCGCGCCCGCTTTTTACAGATCACTTTTGCGAAGGAGAAAAAAATGAGTACTGCTCGAGATTGGGAGAAACCGATTCGCAGGTTGGAACAGTTAATGCGGCTCAAATCCTTCCCGGTGGCCTTCAAGCTTTTCGAAGACCGCAATGCACTTTCAGAGATCCCCTTTATACGGAGAATGCGTACCAAATCCACCCTGTGCCAGTTGATAAACCTGGTGCGCAGTTTTGACTGGACCGTGGGGGCCGACGCCGCTGATTTTATGAATGAGCTGTGTCCGTCCATTATCGGGCTCGCCGAACTGCCAGATTACGTGAAAGATGGAACATTTCGCAGCATCGTGTGGACCAAGAGCCGGGCGGACGGAAAAAAATACGAAAACGGCATTCCCCGGCTGCCGGTGGGCAAATATGAGGCCGTTGCCCTGGCTCCCCTGGTGTACAATCCGTTTGATCCCGACATTGTCCTGATTTATGGAAATCCGGCCCAGATGATGCTGCTGATCAACTCCCTTCAATTCGAAAATTATGAGGTGATGCAGTTTTACTGTGTTGGCGAGACTTCCTGCTCCGATGCTATTGCCCGGTGTTACCTCAACCGCAAACCGGCCTTGACGATTCCTTGTTACGGCGAGCGCCGGTACGGGCACGCTCAGGATGATGAACTGGTTATGGCCATTCCGGCTGAAATGATGAACAAGGCCTTGACCGGAATGGAGGCACTTTACCGCAGGGGCATCCGCTACCCCATCAGCTTCGCGGGCGTTGAGACCGATGTCACCCATGCGTTTCCGGCGGCATACGGCGGGGAGGAAACCATTAACCTGCTCAGGGGAAATGACAACCGACTGCTGCTGGGTGTGACCGGCAGTATTGCCACGGGCAAGACCACCGTGGCGGCGATGTTGGAAGAGCTCGGAGCGCGCACCATCGATTTTGATGTCCTGAGCAGGCTGGTGGTGGAGCCTGGAAAGCCGGCCTGGAAGGATATCGTCGCTTATTTCGGTGAGCAGGTATTGTGCGAGGACCAGAGCCTGGACCGGGATAAATTGCGCGAAATCGTGTTCAAGGACCTGGAGAAAAAAAAGAAACTCGAAAGTTTCCAGCACCCTAGAATCGGTGAGGAATTCATGAAGCTGGTGGGACAATTTGCCGCTGAGGACCCCAATGTCATTATCCAGGTCGTGGTGCCGCTGCTCATAGAAACCAACATGCATCCGCTGTTTCACAACTTGCTGATGGTCTATGCCTCCACAGAAGAACAAAAAAAGCGTCTGATGCAGCGCGACGGTGCATCCGAAGAAATGGCGATGAACATGATTCGCTCCCAGCTCTCGGTTGAGGAGAAAAAGGGTTTTTGTGATTTGGTGATCGACAATTCAGGCTCGCTGGAGCAGACCCGCCAGCAGGTAAAGGAGCTGTGGGCGAAGTTGAAAAAAATTCAACAGGAACGCAGGGCAGGAGAATAGAGATGACAATCCGTTTTTTAAGAAACAAAGTGGTTGAGGTGACGTCCCAATCCGACGGGAGCCTGGCGGTTTCCTGGCGGTTGACGGACGATTTGCTGCAGGCCGAAATTGATTTGACGGTACAGCTGCCGGATCTTGAGATCGTCCGGGCTGAGGCCCGGCTGCAGCGACTGGTTCCCCGGATTTGGTCGGCAGCCCCCGAATTAATCAAGAAAATTGAGGGGGTGCGGGTCGGTTCCGGGTTGCGCAAAATCGTTGCCGGGCTGCTTGGCGGCCCGCAGGGCTGCCCGGTGCTTGTCGATGCGGTGCTGGAAAGTGCCAATGCCATTATTCTTTACTTTACCCGGCCGGTGCTGCAGGTGGGCGAAGCCATGGAAGGTGAAGAAAAATTAGCGAATCTGCGTGAGATGATTAAAAACAGCCCCCGACTGGTGCGAAGCTGCGTGGCCTTTCAGGACGACAGCCCCATCATGCAGGGTCTTGATCTTTAGGGGAGGAAAATCGAAATGATTATGTTCAACCGCAGTCAGGTGATCGGGGCCGAATTCCCGGATGATCAGACCATACGGTTTAACGGGATTCAGGTGGACCACATATACAGCATGGAGATCAACATGGATGTGCGTATCACCGACGGACAGATACTGACCATCGAGGGCATCATGAAGCGTTACACCACCTTTGTCTGCCCCCAGGCGGTGCCGGTGCTTCAAACCGCCGTCGGTATGTCCCTGCGCGAAGAAGGCTGGCAGCGCCGGATGATGAAAGAAATCGGGCGCAAAGGATGCGAACACTTTGCCGAGCTTATCATCGAGTGCGCCCGGTGCCTGGACCAGGCTCGCCTGAGCAAAGCCATGTGGCAGGCACTCGAAAAAGAACCTGACCTGGATCAGCAGCAATTTATGCAAAACTGGATTGAAGAAAATCCCGAGTATCAGAATTAAGGGTTCGCGGGAAAATAACCTCGTATTTTAAGCGTCGACACATATCACCTGCCTGCGTTGCGAAAGCTTGGAATATGCCTGATATTCCTGCACTTTCGTATCTTGTCAGGCGGGCGCCGCAACACTAAGAATTTGCGAACTTATTTTTTCGCCAAGCCTAAGAGGAATTGAAACCATGCGTATCGATCTGCACGTTCACACGGCACCGCGTTCGGCCTGCAGCTACCTGGATCCCAGTGAGCTGGTTCAAAGGGCCGTGCAGTTGAAGCTGGACGGGATCTGCCTGACGGAACACCAGGTGGTCTGGGACCCGGATGATGTGGAAAACCTGGCCCGGGAGGGTGGAATTAAAATCTTTCGGGGAAACGAGTATACCACAAACCAGGGGGATATCCTGGTGTTTGGATTTTACGAAGACCTCAAGGATCTGCTGACCATCGAACAGCTGCATGAAAAGGTTAAATCTGCCGGCGGTTTTATGATTGCGGCCCATCCTTTTCGTGGGTTTAAAACCTTTGGCATCGGTCAGCTGCAGATGACCGTGGAGCAGGCCTGCAAGCGCAGGGTGTTTGAATTTGTCGATGCCGTTGAAATCGGCAACGGGAAGGTATCTGCCGATGAGAACGATATGGCCCGCAAGGTGGCCGAAAAACTGGGGCTTGCCGGAACCGGCGGCAGTGACGCCCACCGGGCCGATGAAATCGGCAAATGGGTAACCGATTTTGAAAAAGACATTCGGGATGAAAACGAGCTGGTGCAGGAGCTGCATGCCGGCCGATTTGCTGCCGTGAAAGCGGCGTAAAGGATGGGCAATGACGCTCAACCAAAACACATATCACGCTCAAGTGATAATAGATTCGCCTGACTTTTTGAGAATTTACAATGGTGCAAAAATACAGGGGTTAGATTTCAGAAAGGAAATGCAAGATGACCGAGAAAGCCATTCAGGATTACTACCCGGATGATATGGCAGTGTGTTACGGATGCGGCCG
>JAOZSC010000014.1:0-2738 GCA_029939875.1 Desulfobacterales bacterium | reverse complement strand
CGGTCTGATTGCATCTTTAATCGACTGCCACGCTACGGGCACCGCCGCATCTGCCAAGCATCGCGAACTGGGTAAATCCCTGGATGCCGAGCCCATCGTGCGTTTTGTAACGGTGTCGCTGCATGTGGATTACCTGGCCCCCACGCCGATCGATGAGGCGCTGGAGTTGCGGGGCCGCATAAAAGAGAGCAAGGGCCACAAAATGGTGATTTCCGTGACCCTGTCGGCCGCAGGCAGGATACGGGCCCGCGGCGAAGTAGTGACCGTTAAGATGCCGGAGGATTTTCTCGCGAAAAACGGGTAGGTTGTAGTTTGCTAAACTGCCGCTTTTATTTTTAAAATTTGAAACGCTCAATTTTAGGGAAAAATAAAATGGCCAAACACGTTGGAATTGTTGCCTGCAGCGCTGAAGGGGCGGCGCTGTGCTACCGCACCCTGTGCGCCGAGGCGCCGGCTCTAATGGGCGAACACATGCACCCGGAGGTGTCGATGCATACGCACGCCCTGGGCGAGTATATGGTTCACATCAGGTCCGGTGACTGGCAGCAGGTGGCCCGTTTAATGCTGTCTTCGGCCCGCAAGCTGGCAGACATCGGAGCGGACTTTGCCATTTGCCCGGACAACACCATTCATGAGGCTTTCGCTTTTGTGACCGCCGAGTCTTCCATTGCCTGGCTGCACATTGCCGAAGCCGTGGCGCAGGAGGCGCGCGATAACGGGTTTAGAAAACTGGCCATCACCGGTACCAAATACCTGATGACCGGCCCCGTCTATCCTGAAACGCTACACAAATTCGGCATGACCTGGGAAATCCCAGATGAAGACGACCGGGAAAAGATCGATACCATTATATTCAAGGAGCTTGTCAACGGGGTTTTTCAGGAAGCATCGCGGTCCTATTTTAACAGCGTTATTCAGAAATTAAAGGACCGGGGATGTGATGCGGTGATTATGGGGTGCACCGAGATTCCGCTGCTGCTGGATCCTCGCGACTGCCCCCTGCCGACTCTGGACTCGACACGGCTGCTGGCCAGAGCCGCGCTACAGGAAGCACTGCGCTGACAATAGCCCATTCTTATGGGTTTTCATCCAGCCCCTCTGTGTCGCGGCCGGTGATGCCCATTCCGAGGATGCGCCCGCTGGGCGGATCGACGATAATTTTGGTCAAGCCTTCCGGTGCGCCCATGGTCGTGGCCCGGCCTGAAAATTTCCACGGAAACCGCTGCACGTCAACTTTGCGATTTTGCTGGCGTGCCTGCTCTTCGGTCAGCCCGCACCAGGCAATTTGAGGATCGGTATATACCACCGCCGGTATCGCTCGGGCATCAAAGGCCGACGGCTTCCCGGCGATCACTTCCGCCGCCACCTTGCCTTCCCGGCTGGCTTTATGGGCCAGCATCATGCCCACGATGCCGGATTCAGCCAGGTGAGACTGTCGTCAGGGCGTCAAGACAATTTTGCCGAAATGCTCCCCGGATTCCATGATTTTATAGGCCTGGCGTCCTTCGGCCAGGGGCATCACCCGCGCGACAACCGGTTTGAGTTTGCCGGCCCACAATAAAGAGAGCACCTCGCGAAAATCGTTGTGGGAGCCCATGGTGCTTCCGATCAGGCTGATCTGCTTGCCGAAGATGAAGCGGATGTCGATTTGTGCCCGGGGTCCGGAGGTGTTGCCGACGATCACGACGCGTCCGCCCCGGGCGACAGCCTGCAGACTGGTGGGCAGGGTGGCCTGGCCTACATTGTCGACCACCACGTCGACGCCCCGTTTTGCGGTCAGTTGATAAATCTTTTTTCTCCAGTCGACTTCAGAGCGGTCGACAACGACATCGGCACCCAGCTGCCGTGCGCGCTGGGCCTTTTCCGCATTGCCGGCCACGGCGTAGACGGTGGCTCCGGCCAGTTTGGCAATCTGGATGGCCATGGAATTGACCCCGCCGCCGGCGCCGACCACCAGAACGGATTCACCGGCTCGCAGCCCGGCGCGGTGGATGAGCATGCGCCAGGCTGTGAGGCTGACCAGTATCGGTGCAGCCGCATCCGGAAAATCAACCTCCCCGGGAATGACCGCCAGGTTGCCTGCCGGGGTCACCAGGTATTCTGCAGCCCCGCCGCGTCCGTGCTCTCCCAGAATGTGGTAACCCGGGCTGACGCTGGCTTCACCCCGGCCGGTAAATTCATCTTCAAACAGGTTGATGCCGGGATCTACCACCACCCGCTGACCCACTTGCCAGTTGGCCACCCGGGTCCCGAGCTGCACAATTTCACCGGCCACATCAGCACCGCACCAGTGGGGCATCTGGAGCTTGAGACCCGGCCACCCCCTGCGCACCCAAATGTCGAGGTAATTCAGGGCACAAGCCCGCACCCGGATTAACACTTCATCCGGCCCCGGGTCGGGGTCGGGTACTTCTCCATACTGGACGACATCGAGCTCTCCATGGCGATCAAAATATAGTGCTTTCATGGGCCATCTCCTTTCATGTCAACGCAATGCTTGGAAGTGGTTGGGTTTAATTCCCCGCAGCTTGCTGCGGTAAAATCGGTTCAATCAACTTTCAGATACCTCGTGGCTTGCCGCGAGGCAATTCATTTCTTCGTTCTTGACAATATTGAATAAAATATTACATGTTAGGTAGTTTCCATGTTGTTTAGGCAGCACTAAGGTTTAATAGGGGAGGAGCCCCATGGTCGGGATTCACGATTTCAAGCAGGTCGAGCCATATGTTTACGAAATA
>JAOZSC010000296.1:4107-4315 GCA_029939875.1 Desulfobacterales bacterium | reverse complement strand
TGAAGACAAGCCGGCTATGATGACCCCCAAACAGGTTATGGGAATGGAGCCCGTCGGCGATACCAGGATTAAGGAATCACCTAAGTACGTTAACTATCAATGAAAAAGAAATCATTTGATACCTTGTTCAGCTGACAAAATGCGAAGTCTAAGCAACTCCAACAACTTAAAACGAGAAGAGATTTATGAGCCAAATGACCTTTTTTGG
>JAOZSC010000296.1:0-4097 GCA_029939875.1 Desulfobacterales bacterium | reverse complement strand
CGTGATGAACGCTATCAGGGGATGTACGAATTTTCCTGCTGGTATCGTGAGCTACTGAAAAGAGAGGGGCTAGACAAATAAAGCTGTTATTTATGGTGGGATCACCGATTTAATTCTCCGCCAAAACCACCGGCCATAATTCCCGCCAAAGCCACCGGTATTACCCCACCACGCGCCATATTCTTTTTTTAATTCCCCCTGTTTCATCAAAAATCTATATAGTTTCTCTAATTCGGCTTTTTTCAGACTGATCCCAGCCAGGAGAGGAACCATGGACCCGATGCCGTGTTTTCATTGCGCAACGGTGTTTACCCCAAGGAATCGAAAACAATATTACTGCAGCCGACCGGAGTGCCAGCGGGCCAGAAAGGCAGCCTGGCAGCGGATGAAAATGAAGACGGATCCGGACTACAGGGCCGCAAAGAAGCTGGGCCAGCAAAAATGGGCCTGCAACCATCCTGGCTACTGGAAGGCCTACCGTCGCAATAATCCAGAAAAAGTCGAAAGAAACCGGATGCTTCAAACGATCCGTAACCGTTGCCGAAAAAATGCCGGCAAGAATCTGATTGCAAAGCTGGACGCGAGAAAGCGCACGGATTTTCAACCGGTTGGCCAGTTCTGGCTGGTGCCCATGATTGCAAAGCTGGACGCGGCAAAAGTCAATATCTACACGATTCCAGGCACCTGGCAATGATTGCAAAAATGGACTCGAGGACAAGGCCTTGTAAACGGTGTTATCCAGGTCGCAAACCTTTAAAAAAGGAGGCGGCCATGATCAAAAAGAAGGTTCTAGACCCGGTACGTATCCGACGTATTGACGGCGGATTCGCGTTTATCCCCCACCGTTTTCTCACCGGCGGCTTTGTCAGCGCCCTGCATCCCGATGAGCTGCTGCTGTATTTTTTCCTGGTGCTGGCGGCAGACAGAAACGGCCTTTCCTTTTACAGCTACGATAAGATCTGCAGCCTGCTCGAAATGCCCCTGGACCAGTATGTCGAGGCCCGGTGCGCACTGATCAGACAGGATCTTATCGCCTTTGACGGCACGCTCTTTCAGGTACTCGAACTGCCTGCAGCATCGAGGCGGACAAAAAAACCGTCACCGGCAAACCAACTGCTCGGCAGCCTGTTAAAAGAGGTGGCGCCATGATCGACAAGCGCACCATTTTTGAGATCCATCGGTTAAAGAACCTAGATTGGTCGGACAGAAAGATCGCCGCAAACCTGCGCATCGACAGGGTCACGGTGAAAAAATACGTACGGCATCCCGAGACGGTCAAAAAACAACGCCCCCGGGCCTCCAAGCTCGACCCTTTCCGGGATCTGGTCAGGGAGTTGCTCGAAAAGGATAACACCGTCAGCGCCCCCGTGGTGCTGCAGCACCTGACAGAAAACGGCTTCGACGGCGGGATCACCATTGTCCGCGACTACCTGTACGGGCTACGCGGCGGCCGCAAGCGGCGTGCTTATACCCGCTTTGAATCCGCCCCCGGCAAACAGATGCAGGCTGACTGGGGCCATTTTGGCTCTTTAGAATACGACGGCACCCGCAGAAAGCTCTACGCCCTGGTGGTAATAGAGTCCTTCAGCCGCATGCTGTATGTGCGTTTTACCCACAGCCAGAAGCAGTCCGCGCTGCACAATGGTTTGCTCGATGCCTTTAGCTGGTTTGGGGGGTGTCCTGGACAAATACTGGTCGACAACATGGCCACCGCCGTAGTCGAGCGCCTGGGGTCCGTGGTGCGGTTCAACGATGCTTTTCTGGATTTTCTAAGGCCATTTAACATCGTACCGGTAGCCTGCAACCCTGCAAGCCCCTGGGAAAAAGGTAAGGTGGAGTCGAGCGTAAAATTTATTCGCCATAATTTCTGGCCGTTACGTTCCTTTACCGATCTGAACGATGTCCAGCGCCAGGTGGAACATTGGCTGAAAACCATAGCCAATGTCCGTGTCCACCAAGGCACGGGACAACGTCCCGTGGATCGGTCCGAAAAAGTCAAGCTGAACCCTTTGCCGGATCTTTTGCCCGACTGCCGGGAGACGCTGTCCTTACTGGTGCACAAGGACTTTGCGGTTCGTTTTGACGGCAACACCTATACTGCACCACCGTGGGCCATCGGCAAAACCGTCACGGTAAAGGCCAATCAAAAAAATGTTGCGTTGTATCTGAAGGATAAACGCATTGCCGTGCATTCTCGGTGCTGGCAGCGAAAACAGCGCATCGAAACCCCCTCGCACAAACAGCAGGTTAAGAAATTGCGCAAAAGACTCTGGCAAGACCGGCAGGTGACCGCCTTCATGTCCCTGGGGCCGGTGGCCGTAGATTATCTGAAAGGGCTTACCGATGCCGGCCTGTCTGTCAAAAAACAGGTCAAAAGACTGCTTTGCCTCAAAGACCGATACGGCACCGAGGCCGTGATCTATGCCCTTACAAAGTCCATGAGTTGCAAGGCCTGGGGCGCCGACTATGTCGAAAACATCGTCCACCAGCAGATGACGCCCAAAAACGATCACCTGCCGGTAAAGCTGAAAAATGAGCGCTTAAACCGCATCCGGCTCGACCTGCCCAGCCTGGCCGACTACGATGCTCATATCATCAGGAGGGTGAAATGCTTGAAGACGTCTGTGAAAAAGCCAAAGCACTGAGATTAAAGACCATCTGTGAACAACTGCCCCAGGTCATGGAACTGGCCGGGAAAAACAACTGGCCCTGTCTGGAGACTCTTTCTCATCTGTTCGATCTGGAAATAGAAACCCGTAGACATAACCGCATCGCGCTTTGCTTCCGCCAATCCAAGCTCAATGAAAAACTGACCATCGATCAGTTTGATTTTAACCATCACAGTTCCCGCAAAAAACAGAAGACCCGCATCCTGAACCTCATGGCCCTGGAGTTTTTGGAAAAGAAGATGGACATCATTTTGATTGGCAATCCCGGTGTCGGAAAAAGCTTTTTAGCCAAGGCCGTGGCCTATGCCGCCACCCAGGCCGGCAAAAAGGTGCTCTTTACCACCGCCATGGATATGATCAATCACTTGATCGCAGCAAAGGCTGACCAGTCGCTTTTAAAAAAACTCCACTACTACCAATCTCCGGAACTGCTGGTATGCGATGAGATCGGGTACCTAGGACTGGGCAAAGAGGGCTCAAATCTGTTCTTCCAGGTTATCAGCCAACGGCACGAGGCCAAATCCACCGCCATCACTACCAATCTGCCGTTTGCCGACTGGGGAAAGATTTTTGACTCCACCACTGTTGCCACGGCCATTGCCGACCGACTCGTCTACAACTCGCAGATTCTCATCCTGGAGGGCCCGAGTTATCGAAAGAGGACAAAACAGCACGACAAATAAATAGCACCGAGTTCCGGTCCTTTGTGTGACCTAGTCTGGTTTTTTGGTAAACCATGAAACACACCCCTATGCCCTAAACTATGCTTGGCTGGCTTTTAAACGGTGATTTTGGCGGGGTTTTGGGGCGGTGATAACAGTATAGGAGGGACGTTCACAAATGGGGGGCGTTCATGAAAATATGCATAAATCCAATCAGTGACATCCTTAAACAACTGACGCATGCAGCAGGGAAGGGTCAAAAAGTTATTCATTTTTTCATGAACGTCCCCTACTGGTTCTGCTGGTTCCAGCGTGTTCTTGACTTCGTATAACCAGTGTCCATATTAAGTGGAGATGTTTACACCAGTTAACAGTTCATTGAGACATCTTGCTGCAAGCGGCGGGGTATCAATAAAAAAATTCTTATTATACGCCTCAATGAAATTATAATATCGTTTAAACGAGGAGGTTTTCAAATGAGTAATATATTGAAAAGAGCGCACCGGTGAATGCGAAGGAGAATGCAGAAACCGTGTTCGAGAAGGCGAAAAAGAGCGCCAGGCAGAAATGAGCGCTGCCTCTTTTGAAACACCGAATTCCTATCCGGATGTGCCCTGGGCTCGCTCCAGAAATGAACAACCCGGCGTATATGGCGGGCATGTATAAAGGGCCCGTAAGGAGGTGCCACAATGAAAGATAAAGATAAAAAGAAAAAAAGCGGCAAATCATCAGCAAACTCCAGCTGTTATTATGTTGTCGACCAGTG
>JAOZSC010000295.1 GCA_029939875.1 Desulfobacterales bacterium | reverse complement strand
TCTGGCCATCGGATACTGTACGCCTCCCATGGGGGTCAGCCTTTATATTACGGGTGCTATTGCCAATAAAGATATTATTTATGTCTCCAAAGCTGTTATACCCTTTTTAGTTATTCAGATCGCTGTTTTGTTGCTGATGACTTATTTGCCCGATGTCGTTCTGTGGCTTCCACACCTGATGGGGTACCTGGAGTAACCCCCTTGAATCGCAGGTTAATTACTGTACAGACAACATAATAAATGATCGAACCACCAGGAGGATCTGCAGATGACAGAAAAGGAATCGTTTCTCAAGGGTAAGCATATACTGGCTGTAGATGATGAAGAAGATATACTGGAAACCATAGAGGAACTTTTAGATGAGTCAACTGTCGATACGGCCCGTGATTACAAAAGCGCTTCTCAAAAAATAAATAAACGCCGCTACGATCTTGCCATTCTGGATATTATGGGCGTTAACGGCCTTCAATTATTGGAAGAGGCCGTGCAGCGCGGAATACCGACCGTGATGCTCACCGCCCATGCCATCAGCCCCGAGACCCTGATGGAATCCATCCAGAAGGGGGCAATCTCCTATCTTCCCAAGGAAACCCTTGCCGACCTGGATGACCTGCTGAGTTCATTGCTGGAAGCGTTTCACCGGGGTGATCCTCCCTGGAAGCTGCTTTTCGAAAAGCTGGGCGATTATTTTGATGAGCGCTTTGGACCGCAGTGGAAAGAAAAAGAGCGCGATTTCTGGTCTGAATTCAGTCGAAGCTATCAAATCGGAAAGGGAATTCAAGAACGCCTGAAACATGACAGCAGAATTCTGGATAAAGGCATCTAACTGAAATGGCCGCACCTGAAAGTAAGTGAATTCCAGCTGTCGCCACAATGTGCCCGTCCGAGCTTGCGTTTTCCCGTTTTCACATGACATGATCCATGCTCTCACGCCAGCAACAACCTTTCCCTCATAAATATTCTTATCCTTATTTGATTTTGTTTTCTATTTTGTTGTCAATCAGCAAGGGGCCATTGCCGGTGAGAATGCCGCTTAAATTGGTTGCCATTATTCCGCTTTCTTGCTTGACACATGGGTTGCGTTCCTTTATGTTTCAGGGCTAAAATATGTATACGGTTGTCTATCGATGAGATTTATTGGTCTGGAATTTGCGATTTAGGAATTTAACGCAGGAGGATTGAAAATGGATTTTGCACTGTCAAAGGAGCTTGAGATGCTTCGCAAGGCTGTTCGGGAATTTGCCGATAAAAAAATAGCCCCTCAAGCCGATGAGTGGGACGCAAACCACTATTTTCCATATAAAGAGGCCATAAGGCCCATGGGAGAACTCGGGTTTTTTGGGACCGTAATCCCTGAAGAATACGATGGAGAAGACATGGGGTTTTTGGCCGCCATGATCGTAACCGAGGAAATTGCCCGCGCTTCCAGTTCCCTGCGTGTCCAGGTGAACATGCAAACCCTTGGCTGTGCCTATACCATTTACAGATACGGCAGTGAAGAACTGAAAAAGAAATACATCCCCAAGCTGGTCAGTGCAGAATATGTCGGGGGATTTGCCATCACCGAACCGGATGCCGGCTCGGACGTGATGGCAATACAATCGGTCGCTGAAGACAAAGGGGATCACTGGCTGTTAAATGGGTCTAAAACCTGGATTTCCAATGCGAGTTTCGCCGATGTCCTCATTTATTATGCGTATACGGATCAATCCAAGGGATCCAAGGGCCTATCCGCCTTTGTGCTGGAACCTAAAAATTTTAACGGGGTTAAAACCAGTGCCCTGGATAAGATGGGATCTCATTCTTCACCCAGCGGTGAAGTTTTCCTGAGTGACACCAGGATTCCAAAGGAAAACATCCTGGGACAGGCCGGTGACGGCGTGAAGATCGTATTCAGTTCCTTGAACCATACCCGTCTGTCCGCGGCTGCGGGGGCGGTGGGCGTATCCCAGGCTTTTCTGGAAATAGTTACCAAGTATTGCAATGAACGCAAGCAATTCGGCAAATCCATTGGAAGTTTTCAGATGAACCAGGACATGATTGCCCAGATGTCCACTGAGATAGAGGCGGCACGGTTGCTGGTTTACAAAGCCGCCTGGGTCAAAGATCAAGGCAACCTGAACAATGGACTGGATGTCGCCCAGGCCAAGTATTTTGCCGGCGAAACAGTTACCAAGTGTTCCAACTATGCCATGCGGATTCTGGGGGCTTACGGGTATTCCACCGAATATCCAGTGGCCCGTTTTTACAGGGATACGCCCACCTATACCATGGTGGAAGGCTCGGCCAATATCTGCAAATGGATTATTGCCCTGGATCAGTTGGGGATACGCAAGGCGAATAGGTAAGGGAGACAGGGTTCCAGGTTCAGGATTCACCGTTCAGGGTTGACATCTTTAACGCTTAACGGTGGGAACTTTTCAACCTTTGAACCCTGAACCTCTGAACCTTGAACCTTTTCTCATACATAAAGAAAGGAGATAGATATGGAGATAGTGGTTTTGGTCAAACAGGTGCCTGACACCGAAGCGCTGATTGAAATTGCCGGCGACGGGGTGTCCATCAAGACCCAGGACATCAAGTGGGTCATGAACCCTTACGACGAAATTGCCGTCGAAGAGGCCCTGCAGATGCGCGATGCCCAGGGCGGCAGTGTGACTGTGGTGTCCATGGGACCGGCAAAGGCCGTTGAAACCATTCGGACCGCTCTGGCCATGGGCGCCGACAAAGGGGTTCACATCAACGATCCGGCGGCGGAAGGCAGCGACCCGCTGGCCACCGCCAGGATACTGGCGGCCGCCTTAAAGGAGCTGCCCTTTGATCTGATCATTGCCGGACACCGGGCCGTGGATGAAGACAATTACCAGGTGGCGTCCGCAGTGGCTGAATTTTTAGGCATTGCCCAGATTTCGATGGTCATCAAAACCGAGCTGGCCGACGGCAAGATCAAGTGCCACCGCACCATTGACGGCGGTGTCGTGGTGGTGGAAGCCGCATTACCAGCCCTTTTCACCACCCAGCGGGGCTTGAATGATCCGCGCTATGCTTCTTTGCCCGGGATAATGAAAGCCAAAAAGAAGCCGTTGGAAGTCAAGACCATCACCGATCTGGGTATTGATGCGGCAACGGTGGGCGCGGCCAATCGAAAAATAAAAGTGGTGGCCTTGAATTTCCCCCCCCAGCGCGAGGCCGTGCGGATGATTGAAGGCGAAGCTGCGGCGAACAAAGCTGCCGAGCTGGTCAAAGTACTGCATGAGGAAGCGAAAATCATTTAAAAGGAGATCGATATGGCACAGGGTGTGGTTGTTATCACAGAACAAAGAGATGGTGCTTTTCGCAAGGTATCCTTTGAAGCCGTTAGTGAAGGCCGGCGCATTGCAGACGGTCTGGGTGCCGCTGTAACCGCCGTGGTGCTCGGTTCCGGCGTTGAGGATTTTGCGGGAGAGCTTGAAAAATACGGTCCCGATAAAATACTGGTGGCTGACGATGCCGCTCTGGCCGATTATACGACAGACGCCTACAGCAATGTTTTGGCTGATCTGGTGGGCTCCGTCGATCCGGCCGTGATTCTGATAGGGGCCACCATCCAGGGAAAGGACCTGTCGGCGCGGCTGGCCGCCAGGCTGGATGCGGGGCTGGCCATGGATTGCACGGCGGTCCAACTGGCAGATGGCAAATTGACGTGTACCCGGCCCATGTTCGGCGGCAAGATTTTTGCCGATGTTCAAATTGAAGGCGACATGCAGTTTATTGCCATCCGTCCGAATGTCATGGAAATTGCTGAAACCGCCAAAGCGTGTGTCATTGAAAATCCGGCTGTCCAGGTGGGCGAGCTTAAAACCACCATTGTTGAAAAAAATATCGACGCCGGAGAAAAGATCGAGCTGACCGAAGCTGACATCGTGGTGTCCGGAGGCCGGGGAACCGGCGGCAATTTTGAGGTCATCGATCAGCTGGCCGAAGCACTGGGAGGTGCCGTCGGGGCTTCGCGTTCGGCGGTTGACGAGGGATGGCGGCCGCACAGTGACCAGGTGGGACAGACCGGCAAGGTTGTATCACCCGTGCTGTACGTGGCCTGTGGGATTTCAGGGGCCATCCAGCATCTGGCCGGCATGTCGACATCCAAGTACATCGTGGCCATCAACAAGGATCCGGAAGCCCCGATTTTTTCCAAGGCCGATCTGGGAGTTGTGGGGGACCTGTTTGATGTGGTGCCTGCGATCACCGAAGAGGTCAAAAAAATAGAAGGCTGATTCGGATAAACCTGAACCAAAATCAAATCAAACCACGAAGAACTCGAAGAACACAAAGACAAAAATAGC
>JAOZSC010000013.1:12188-15971 GCA_029939875.1 Desulfobacterales bacterium | reverse complement strand
ACGGCCGACACCATTTGCGTGCACGGCGACAACCCGTCGGCCCTGGCGCTGGTTAAAAAAATTCGGCAAACACTGATTGCTGAAGGTATAGAAATTGCGCCGCCGGCGCAATTCCTATAAACCTAATTATCATCGATTCACACATGCTTTACGATAAACCCATATTCCGACGGATGGGCGACCGTTCCGTTCTCATTGAGCTGGGCGATGACATCAGCCCGGCGGTCAATGAAAGGGTGCAGCGGCTTTTTATCGCTCTGGACCGGCTGAAACTCGCCGGTGTACTCGATTTGATACCAGCTTATCGCTCCCTGCTGGTGATCCATCATCCCCTGATGATTGAAACCGATGTCCTTAAGGATCTCATCCGTGATGCCTGCAGCCGGTTGGACGCCATCCGGTTGCCGAAATCCGATACCGTGACCGTACCTGTGGTTTACGGAGGCCGCTACGGTCCCGACTTGCAGTGGGTGGCCAAATTTCATAAGATCAGTGTCCGGGAGGTGATCGATCTTCATACCCGACCGCTGTATCGTGTTTACATGATCGGTTTTACACCGGGATTCCCCTATCTGGGTGAGGTGCCGGAAAAAGTGGCCACGCCCCGCCGCAAAACCCCGCGTACCGATGTTCCCAGAGGATCGGTGGGAATCGCCCAGAGGCAGTCCGGTATATACCCGGTGGACAGTCCCGGAGGATGGCAGATCATCGGGTGGACACCCGCACAGCTTTTCGATCCACGAAAAGAGCCGCCCAGTCTTCTTCAGATGGGAGGCCAGGTCCGGTTTTATGAGGTCAGTGCTGAGGAGGCCAAGCAATGGCAGCCGTAGATGTTTTACAGGTAATAGCGCCGGGGATTCTGAGCACCGTTCAGGATCTCGGCCGCTATGGATACGGTCGCTACGGGGTTGCCCCCAGCGGGGCCCTGGACGGTTTTGCACTGCGAGCCGCCAACCTGATAGTGGGAAACCGGGAAGATGAAGCCTGCCTGGAGACAACCCTGATGGGCCTGACCGTCCGGGCCCTGGCTGACGTGGTTGTCGCCGTGACCGGCGGGAATCTTCAACCCCGGTTAAACAGGAACCCCCTGGAAATGTGGCGATCGTATGTGATCGGCAAAGGTGATGTCCTGACATTCAGCGGACCGGCAACTGGATTCAGGGCTTACGTGGCGCTGGGTGGTGGCATCCTTGTGCCTGAGGTTCTGGGTAGCAGATCCACCAGCCTGTTTTCAGGTTTTGGTGGTTTTTGCGGCCGGATGTTTCAAAAAGACGACATCCTGGCCGCCACGGACCCGGACAAATATTTAAATGCAGCCGGCAGGTGCCTGCAGCCGGAATGGATTCCCGCCTATCCAACGAGATGGACCCTGCGCGTACTCTGGGGGCCCCAGGACCACCATTTTACCGATGAAGGCCGACAGGCGTTTTGCAGCGGTCCTTACCTGCTGTCTTCGGATTCGGATCGCACCGGCATCCGGTTGCAGGGCCCCGCTGTTTATACCAGGAGCGATGTTGCCGAGTCCATCATCTCGGAAGGGGTAATCACGGGCGCCATTCAGGTACCGGGTGATGGACAGCCAATTATTATTCTGGGGGAAACGGTAACCGGCGGCTATCGCAAAATCGCCACCGTGATTTCAGCCGATCTTGCCCTGCTGGGCCAGATGAAACCGGGTGACACCGTGCAATTCAGGGTAGTTTCACCGGCCGAGGCAGCCCAGGCGCTTCGAAAAGAGGAAAAAAGGATACAAAGTTTTAAAAAAAGCCTGCCGGGATGACCGGCGTCCCATATTTGTGAATACATGCGTTATGGCATCTGGTAGACCATGGAATTGATATTCATGCCGGCGCCGACCGAGGCAAAAACGGCAATATCTCCGGGATGCAGGGTGTGATTGTCCAGGTTGCCTTTTAGAACCAGGTCAAGCAGGGTCGGCAGCGTGGCCACTGAACTGTTACCGCACCAGGAAATCGTCATAGGCATCAGGTTGTCGGGGATTTCTTTGATATCATACAGTTCGAACAGTCTTTTTAATATCGCCTCATCCATTTTTCCATTGGCCTGGTGAATCAGAACTTTTTTAACATCCACCAGGTCGATGCCCGCCTTGTCCAGGTTTTTTTTAACCACTTCAGGCACTTTACGCACGGCATACTTGTAGATTTCATGTCCCTGCATTTTGATGAACAGGTCGCGGCCGTTGCGTTGTGGGTTGTAGGATTTTCCGTAGTATAAAAGATAGGCATCGTTATAGGTGTCCGAACGGGTCAGGTGAGACAGGATGCCGACCTTGCGATCTGTTGCCTCGATAAGCGCGGCCCCAGCCCCGTCGGCATAAATCATACAGTCGATATCATGGGGATCGGCTACCCGGGACAATATCTCGGCGCCGATTATCAGCACCCGTTTGGCGTCGCCGGACTTGATATAATAGTCGGCCATGATGGCTGCCTGCAGCCAGCCGGGGCAGCCGAAAGGAATGTCAAAGGCCACGGTATAGGGGTTTTTGATTTTCAGCTTATGTTTAACCCGGGCGGCGATGGTGGGTACCATGTCCGGTTTGAGATGATCCGTGGTGATATCCCCAAAATTTTGAGCCACAATAATGTAGTCGAGGCTTTCCCTGTCAATGCTTTTCAGTGCTTGCTCGGCAGCCAGGCAGGCCATTTCGGAGGTGGTCATGGTGTCGGGGGCATAGCGCCTTTCACGGATGCCCGTGATTTCATAAAGCTTTTTTATGATTTCGGGATTGGGCCGCTCAAGCATGCGTCCGTCGCGTCCATAAAATTTATTGCCGAGAAAATGCGAATTCGGTATTCGGGCCGGCGGAATATAACTGCCCGTTGCTGTTATGATCGAATGGGTCATGAGAAAAGTCGGTACTCCTTAAACCAGAGTTTTTGTTTTGTAATATACAACAGAATGAACCAATTAACAAGGTTCAGGGTAAGCTCTCAAAAAGTTGCGTTCGACTGGGTTCAAGATTAGCTTAGTTTATTGAGGACATACGATTCAGGTAGAATAGGCAGGAGGTTTTTTAGACAGACAGGGTTGTCTGGATTCTGTTTGACGAGTCGGGGCCCCGGTTCAGATGCCGAGAAAGGCCTTTCTGAACATATCACTGGATAGAAGCTCTTTTCCGGAACCCTGGCCCACGATCCGGCCGGTTTGCAACACATATCCCCGGTCGGCCAGATCCAGGGCTTCGCGCACGTTTTGCTCCACCAGCAGGATGGTAATGCCTTTTTCTTTAAGTTTCCGCACCGTATCCAGGACTTCGTCCACCAGGAGAGGGGCCAGCCCCAGGGAGGGTTCATCCAACATCAGCAGTTGGGGCCCGGACATCAACCCGCGCCCGATGGCGACCATCTGCTGTTCGCCGCCGGACAGGGTGGAGGCCGGCTGGAGGCGGCGTTGCATTAATTTCGGAAACAGGTTGTAAACGAACTCAAGGTTTTGCCGTGTCTGTCGGTGGCTGTCAATGATATAGGCGCCGAGCAGCAGGTTTTCTTCCACTGCCAGGGGCCCGAAAAGCATCTTTTCTTCCGGAACGTAGGCGATTCCCATCCGGACAATTTTTTCGGTGCGCAGTTTCTGTATCGGCCGGCCCTTAAAACGGATCGTGCCTTCAAATGGTGGTTGCGCTCCCATCACGGCTCGCAGCAAAGTTGACTTGCCGGCACCGTTTGAGCCCACCACACAGACGGTGTGTCCTGAATCTACCGAAAGAGAAACGCCGTGCAGGACCGGCAGGCCGGAATAGCGCACCTTGATGTTTTC
>JAOZSC010000013.1:0-12088 GCA_029939875.1 Desulfobacterales bacterium | reverse complement strand
AGATAGGCCTTAATCACCGCCGGATTGCGGGCGATTTGTCCGGGATCGCCCTCGGCGATTTTTTCACCGGAATCCAGCACAATGACCCGGTCGCTGATTTTCATGACCAACTCCATGACATGTTCGATCAACATCACGGTGACGCCCAGTTCATAATGGATGTGTTTAATGTCGCTCAGGATGTCTTCGATTTCATTGGGATTCAAGCCAGCGGCAACTTCGTCGAGCAGCAGCAGCTTCGGATCAGAACCCAGGGCGGTTGCCATGGTCACGCGTTTTTGCGCTGCCACCGGCAGTTCGCTGACCAGGTAATCGGCCAGTTCGGTCAGCCTCAGAAAGGCCAGCATTTTATCCGCCCGGGATGCGGCCCGGGATCGGGAGCTGGTGTTCATAAAACAGCCCACCATCACATTTTCTCGCACGTTGAGATCACCGGAAGCGGTATAGACCTGGAAGGTGCGGGCCAGTCCCTGCCGGGCCACCTCGTGGGCTTTTAAACGCGTAATGTCTTTTCCGTTAAAAATAATGCGGCCCGAGGTAATCGGGTGCAGGCCGGACAGACAGTTAAAAAGTGTGGTTTTGCCGGCGCCGTTGGGACCGATGAGTCCTAAAAGTTCCCCCTTTTCCATGGAGAAACAAATATCATGATTGGCCCTCAGGCCGCCGAAATCCTTGGTAACATGATCTGCGACAAGCATTGCCATCAGTTGCGTTTCCTCCGGCGCAGTTTTTCAATAATACCCCAGACTCCCCGGGGTTCAAATGCTGAAACAAGCATGATGATCAGGGCATAAATAATGATATCAATGCCCACCAACCCGACAGTGGCCCCCAGCCATTCCTTGAGATAGCTTTTAAGCGGTATCAAAATACCGGCGCCGATAATCGGTCCCCACAAAGACCCCGCACCGCCGAGCATGGCCATCAGGGCGATAAGAATGGAAATTGTCAGGCTCATGGTGTCTTCGGGCTCGATGTTTTTGATATAGCAGGCGTGAAACGATCCCACCACGCTGACAAAGGAGGTGGCAATGGCATAGGTTTTGATCTTGGCCCAGTGCACATTGATTCCCAGTGAGCGGGCCACATCTTCATTGTCTTTGATGCATCTGAGCTGAAAGCCCAGGCGTGATTTGCGAAACCAGTTGATGTAGAAAATACCCAGCAGGAAAAATCCCAGCAAAATATAAAAATAATAGACGTCTTCCTTGAAAATCAGGTGTAGAAAATCCGGCGGATGAAATTTTATGGGAGATATTTCCAGGCCCCTGGCGGCGCCCACAAAGTTCCAGACTTCGAAAAGATCCTTGAGTACCAGTGAGGTGGCGATGGTGGCAATGGCAAAATAATGCCCTTTGAGCCTGAAAAGCGGGTAGCCGATGATAAACGACCAGCCCACTGCCAGGCACACCCCCACGGGCATGGATACCCAGAAGGGAATATCCCAGCGAATCAGCATGACAGCGGTGGTGTAGGCCCCGATCCCAACATACTGAGCCTTGCCCAGATCCACCTGCCCGCCGTAGCCGCCGATGGTGTTCCAGCCCATGCCGTAAAGAGAAAACATTAGAAACTGGATCATGGTGGCCATGGCAAACGAGGAAAAGCCCAGTACCGGAAAAGCCAGCAAAAAAATGAGCACCAAACCGGCGACCGTCAAATCGATGCGGGGGAAATCCGAAAAATCGAGCGCATTTTTTAGTGCTTCCATCCGAACAACCCCCTGGGTCGAACCACCATGATGACAAAATAGGCCAAGTACACCCACATGTATTTTAACGATGTCATCGGTACATTTGCCATCCAGTCCAGTTCGAAAGTGTAAGTCATGAAATCCCAGAAGCCGGGAATCTCGGTAATCATTCCCACCACCAGGGCGGCAAAAAACGCTCCGGGCACGCTGCCGAATCCTCCCAGGGCCACAATGGCAAAGGCGATCATGGTGAAAAGCAGCCCGATGAAGGGGTTGACGGACCAGAAATTGACGATCAGGGCTCCGGCAACGGTCACAGTGCCGACGCCGATGCCCCAGGCCAGCGCGTTCATCCGTTCAGTGGGAATGCCCATGTATCGGGCACCCTGGGCATTCAGGGCCGTGGCGGTCAGGGCCTTGCCAAGTTTGGTGCGGTTCATGAGCAGCCAAACACCTAAAAAAGACACGACGGACAGCGCGGCGGCTGCCAGTTTGGTCGCTGGAATGATGACTCCCATGCCGATATCAAAGCTTTGGCCTACCAGGATGCCATGATGCAGCGCGCGGTCTTCAGACCCGAATATCAGCAGCGCCAGGTTGCGCAGCAGGAGCATCAAACCGAAGGTGCCCAGTAGCTGGGCGATCATTGGCCCCCTGAGCAGGAACTTGATAAAACCGACATAACACAATACTCCCAGCAAAAATCCGACCCCGGCGGCCACCGGCATCATAAAAAGCGGATCCAGCCCGGTAGCCTTGGCCGTCAGCAGCCCAGTGTACATGCCGATCATCAGAAATTCGCCGTGGGCAAAGTTGACAATATCCATCACCCCGAAGATGATCGTCAACCCCAGGGCGACCATGGCCAGGACCATTCCGAACAGCAGACCGGCAACAATTGTACTGAGAAGAATTTCCATGAAAATAACTGCTTGAAAGCCTGACCCGGATAAGCCGGAAAGTGCCTAATCTGCCAAAATGCCTGGCGGACAAGGGTGAGTTAAAGTGGCTTGTGCCTGATTACGGGTGCCGCCAAAAGCGACAAACCCCTCACGACCCATCCCTGCACCGGTTTTATGGGTAGGGATGGGTGATGGGTTTTAATTTTAACGGCTGTTTAAAACTGCTGAAAAGGATAGATCATATTTGCCGACGCGACGTCAAAGGGATAAACGATCTCCAATCCGATCTTTCCGTCAGGACCCTTCTGGTATTGACCGATGAGCCCGCCACCGAGAACATTCTGGCCGATTTCATCGCCGGAAGTGGAAAACTTGATGCCCGCCCAAGGCACCACCAGCTCGTCGCCCGGAATGTAAATGGCGTTGGCGGCACGTTGAATGTCGGTAGGTTTGGTGGAAGCGGCTTTTTCGAGCACGTGTACCCAGGTCTGCAGGCCCGTAAAGGCGCGGGCGGAAGCCCCACCCAGGTCGTTGCCGGTTTTAAGTTTGTAAAGGGCATTGACCTGGCCGGCAACCTTTTTCAGTTCAGCGACCTTGGGCAGAAACACCGTGCGGGTGAGAATGCCAACGATGGAATCCCTGAGGGTGTTGCGAAACTCCGGTTTTTCAAACCCGGCATCTTGCCCCCAGATTACGTTGGTCTTAACCTTCTGGGCCTTGAGGGTTTTGACCATCAAAATGGCATCGGAGGTATAGGAGGCAAATAGCATGACCCCCGGCCGAGCGGCCTTCAGGGAACGCACTTCACTGGAAAGGTCAGGTGATTCCTTGGCATACAGCATTGACTTGCGCACATTGTATCCGTATTCCTTGGCCCAGCTCTGGATCATCAGCGAAACATTGGAGCCCCACTCCGTTTTTTCGCAGGCCGAAGCAATGTTGATCAGGTCCTTTTTCGCAACCGCTTTTACCCCCTTGACCTTGCCCTCGGTCAGGCCCTTGAGCAGTTCGAAAAGATCTTTGGTAAACCACTTGTCGTGGGGCGTTGTGCGCCAGAACCATTTGAATCCCCGCTGTGTCAGGGGAGGGGAGGTGGAGGTACCGTTGATCATGGGGATGCCGTGCTGTTCGGCAACGGCGCTGACGGTTTTAGTGACCGAACTGAAATAACAGCCCAGGATGCCGTCCACCTTGTCGTCCAGGATCAATTTTTTGGCCAGGTCGGCTCCCAGGGTGGGGTTGCCTTCGTGATCCTTGAAAATGAGTTTGATTTTGGCACCACCCAGGCTTTTGATACCGGCGTTTCTGGCCATGGACATATCAATGGTCGTCATCGCCGTGTTGGCAATCTCGGCGGCCAGCTCCGCACCCGCCCGCAGTTCACGGCCGGCGGCGGCCGCCCCCCCGGTCAGTGGATAGATGACGCCGATTTTAATGACCCTTTCAGCCAGGGCCCCGGAAGGCACGATCAGACCGAGGATCAATACCAAACCGAGTACGAACAGTGTGCATTTCAATACCTTTTTCATGTTTTCCTCCTTTTCGTTTCAGTTAAAAATTTGAATGAAAATTATAATTTCATCACAGAATCATTATCGGGGCCATTCCCATCTGTCAAGGACCAAAAAAAATGGTTGTCGCAGGGAAACTCATCATTCGATGTTCGGCGTTCGTCTTTTAAGTGCTCAACCCACCTACAGGATGGTCAGATCTTCATCTTTTAAATCCGAGACAAACATGTGCCCCGGGGCGTGGGTGATGACCCGGGAAAGAGCCGCCGAAGTTGCGGCCAGCTGGGAGGTCACCCCGCAGGCCCAGAACACCGGAATTTCATCGGCATGCACGGTGACCGCATCGCCGAAATCGGGGCGGTCAAGATCGGTGATTCCGAGTTTTCCCGGATCACCCAGATGAACGGGAGCGCCGTGAGTGAGGTGAAACCGGGTGGTTACCTGGACAGCCCGGATGGCCTGCTCCGGTGTCATGGGCCGCATGGTCACCACCAGCGGTGCGGAAAAAGGTCCGGCCGAGTGGCAGCGCCTGTTGGTGGTATACATGGAAACATTTTTATCTTCCGCTACGTTACGGATCGGCAGGCCGGCGGCCAGCATGGCGTTTTCAAACGAAAAGCTGCAGCCCAGCAAAAAACTGACCATCTGATCGTCGAAATAATCGCTGACATCCTGTACGTCGGTTTTGAATTCGCCGTTTTCAAACACCTTGTAGCGCGGAAGATCCGTGCGCAGGTCCGCTCCGGGCGCAATGGCGGGCTCTGCCACGCCGGGTTCCAGAACATCCAGAATCGGGCAGGGTTTGGGATTGCGCACACAGAAAAGCAAAAAGTGAAAGGCTTCAGCGGCCGGCAGCATTACCAGGTTGGCCTGCAGGAAACCGGAAGCGGCCCCGGAAGTGGGGGTGGTCCATTTGCCGTTTCGAATGAGTTCACGCAATTCGGCAGGGGATTGGATGGTTTTCATTGTTGTTCCTCATAATTTGAAAGCACCTGTCCAAATTCGGTCTTTTATTTTGACCGAGCGGACAAAAGCGATTTTTTTCGAGATCGCCGGAAACTGAATCACAGCGCAGAGTTTAACATGAAATTCTTGGCCCGCATTCTTGCGATAGCTACACCAATCCCTGGTCCAGCATGGCATCGACCACGCGTACAAATCCGGCGATATTCGCACCTGCCAGGTAATTGCCGGGTCCGCCGTACTCCGCGGCCACATCCAGACAGTTCTGGTGAATGTTTTTCACAATGGTCCGCAGACGCTGATCCACTTCGTCGGCCGACCAGTTTAAAAGCATTCTGTTTTGAGCTATCTCCAGGCCGGATACCGCCACTCCTCCGGCATTGGCGGCCTTTCCCGGGGCATACAGCAGCTTTTTGTCCAGGAAGATCCTGACGGCTTGCGGCGATGTTGGCATATCGGCACCTTCACAGACCATTTTGATACCATTATTGATCAGGTTATAGGCATCTTTTTCTCGAATTTCATTTTCCACCGCGCACGGGAAGGCGCATTCGGCCCGGTGGTTCCACAATGGATTGTAATCCAGAGAGGTGTCGACTTCCGTGTAAATCGTTTCGGAGTATTTATCAACATATTCCTGGATCCGGGCGCGTTTGAGATTTTTCAAGCGTTTGACAAACGCCAGTTTTTTGCCGTCAATGCCTTCCGGATCATAGATGTACCCGGATGAATCGGAAAGCGTCAGCACTTTGCCGCCCAGCTCGATGATTTTTTCGGCTGTATGCTGGGCAACATTCCCGGCACCGGACACCAGGCAGGTTTTACCTTCAAGGGTGTCATTGCGGGCCGCCAGCATCTCAGCTGCGAAATAGACCACACCGTATCCGGTTGCTTCGGCGCGAATATGACTCCCCCCCCATTGCAGGCCTTTGCCGGTCAATACCCCGGTAAATTCGTTGCGCTGTTTTTTGTACATACCAAAGAGATATCCGATCTCCCTGGCGCCCACCCCGAGACCACTTCCTGGAATGTCGGTGTCCTGGCCGATGTGACGGGACAATTCGGTCATAAAACTTTGGCAGAACCGCATGACTTCATTGTCTGATTTTCCCTTGGGTTCAAAATCGGCACCGCCCTGGGCACCGCCCAGGGGAAGGGTGGTCAGCGCGTTTTTAAAGACCTGCTCGAAGGCCAGGAATTTTAAAATGCTATGATTGACTGACGGGTGAAATCTCAACCCTCCCTTGTAGGGCCCAATGGTGCTGTTCATCTCTACGCGATAGGCGCGATTTACCCGCACCCATCCTTCGTCATCCATCCATGGAACCCGGAACGTAATCACACGTTCGGGCTCCAGGATGCGTTCGAAAACACCCATTTGGCGATATTCGGGGTGGCGTTCCAAAACCGGTCTTACGCTTTCTGCGAACTCCTGTACTGCTTGGTGAAATTCTTTTTCTTCCGGATCTTTTGACAGTAGCTGCTTGATAATCTTATTTGACATGTCAACCTCCCTTATGCTTGAAACATGGCTATCGAGACACACGAATTCAGAGGTCACAATTAAGCATCTATTATTTCCAGGGCTTCCTCCCGAAAGGCATCCATCACGTATTTGATATTGGTGATTTTGGCACATTCCTCGGTCAGGCAGAACAGGTCGTCGCGGCTGATATATTCGACTTCCCAGTTGCGTGATCCGGCCATCAGCTGCTGAAGCCCGACTTTGATTTTATCGGTCACGTTGTAGAGCCCGATGGCACCCAACGGCAATGTGTCCACTTCGGATCCGTATTTTTCTTTCAAGACTTCATAGTTCATGAAGATTTCCTCTTTGGAGAAGCCGAATTTCGATACAGTGGGCGGCAGGCCGCCATCTTCATCGCGCAGCCATTTTTCCGCATTTTTTCCGACCATGCCCGGGATCATCAGCGCCCGGCCCATGCATACCGCCTTGCAATAAGGAGCGCCGAGGGCCAGGGCCTTGAAAACATGGTCTTCAGCCGAAAACCCGCCGGCAAAGGCGAGATCCGGTACGCGTTTGCCGTTTTTGGCCAGACGATCGCTCAATTCGCAAGCCATGGAATGAAGGTAAATGGATGGAACTCCCCACTCGGTCATCATGCGCCAGGGACTCATGCCGGTGCCCCCCGGCGCTCCGTCGATGGTCAAAAGATCAATTCCGGCGTCGCTGGACCAGCGGATGGCCATGGCCAGTTCACGCATCGGATAAGCACCGGTTTTCAGGGTAACTCGTTTGGCGCCAAGTCTGCGCAACCGCTCCACCTCGTTCATAAACCCTTGCTGATCCACAAATCCGAGGCGTGAGTGCCGTTCGAACTGTTTCAACGGACCCGCCTTAAAAGCTGCCTGATGGGCGTGATCTTCCGGATCCGGGGTGACGATATAGCCGCGTTTTTTCAACTGGATCGCCCTTTCCAGGGAGTTGACCTTGATTTCTCCGCCAATGCACTTGGCGCCCTGGCCCCATTTCAGCTCAATGGTTTCCACCCCGAGTTTATCGATGACATATTCGGCGACCCCGTTGCGGGTGTCTTCAACATTCATCTGAACAAGAATATCGCCATAGCCTTCATGGTAGCGGCGATATTCCGCCACCCGGCGATCCATTTCCGGTGATTTTTTAATCTTGCCGTTGCTGTCAAGCTCTAGTTCGGGATCAATGCCACACACATTTTCGCCGCATACCAGGCTGATGCCACTGATGGCAGCGCCAATGGCAAAGTGCTTCCAATTCTTGCGCGCAATGTCCGTACTGCCGAGGGCACCGGTGAATATCGGCACTTTCATTTTGACTTTGTCGGTAACACCGTATGAGGTTTGCGTATCGACATTGGGAAAGGTGGCTTTATCAGGGTCGGCTTCGACGCCCTTGGCCCCCAGAGCATACCCCATGATATTTAAATGGGAATAATCCACCGGGTAGTCCTTGTCGGCACCGGCGGTAATGCTTCCAAACGGCTGTGGGTAAAGGAGCTCCCTTCCACGAAAAGTCGCTTTGAACAGATCGCAATTTCCCTTGCAGCCATCGATACATCGGCTGCAAATACCCGATTGGGGAGCGATGTCGCGCGAACGGTTTCTGGTCTGAAGAGCGTCATTAGCGTTTGGTCGACTCAGGTTCATAGTTCTCCTCCTTGTTTTCTCATAAAATGGAAAATTCATTGGACCAGGCCGGAATGGAGATCCGCAATGCCTGGCGCAGAATGATGGTCGTTATCGATATAAAATCACTCATTCCCAGCACTCTGGCTGCCTTTAACTGCCGTCCGGCAAGGAAAGAATAACACCACGGAAGATCTGTGACTGATAGGCGGCACTGACGGCTCCCAACACCAGGCAGGCGGCCAGAAAAGGGCTCGAGCTGATTTTCAATTATAAAAGAACGCTAAGCTTCTGCCGAATTCTTGGTTGTTGTTGCGCTGCTCAAACGGGTGGACTGAAAGCCAGATGTTAAAAATATGTTTCTTACGCAAAAACCGGCAGGGTGTCAATACGGAAAAATAGGAAGTTCTGCTAAAATTGGTGGGAGTCAAAGAAAAACAGTTTCTTCTCCAATTTATCCGCTTGTTTTATGACGGGTCACTTGAACCCTGGAATCCCTGGCCCCTTGGACCCTTCCTGTATTTTCTAAATAACGATTACGTCTTCCGGGAATTTTCCCAGCTGCTCCAGCCCGTCTTTTGTCACCACGTGGGTGTTTTCGATGCCCACCACCCCTTTGTCCGGAAAGATCAGTTTGGGCTCCAGGGCCACGGTCATGCCCGGCTGTAACTCCAGCTTCTGATCGGCAGCCAGAAAGGGGTATTCGTCCACCTCCAGTCCGATGCCGTGACCCACGAAGCGGATGCGCTCAGGGCCCACTCCCATGAAATGATCACCATAGCCAAGCGCTTTTGTTTTTTCCAGGGCACGGTCGTAAAGTTCACCGGAGCGCACACCCGGTCTGGCCAACTCCTTGACCATCTGCTGGATTTCGAGCATGGCCGCATGGGCCGCAATCAGATCATCCGGAAGAGCCCCCAGGGAAAAAATGCGGGCATGGTCAGAAAGGTATCCGTTATAGGCAAACATGTAATCCACCAGCACCGGTTCATGACGCTGGATGGTTTTAAACCCGGGCCCCTGGGCCACCGCCGGGCTGGCACCGCTTCCGCCGGTGGGGGAAGACAAAAAGCTTGGTACAGCCCCGGAGGGACCGGACAGCAGGTGGCCGTAAAACATCTCACTGCCCCACAGGCGCATTCGGACCATCCCCTGGTGGCCCAGTCGTCTGGCCTCGGCTTCAATTTTGCCAGCCAGTTCCAGCTCACTCATTCCTTCGCGCAGCAGGTCCGGTACGCAGCCGGCGACCCGGTCTGACAACTCCGCTGCCCGGCGCATGAGGGCCAGTTCCCGGGGGGATTTGACAGAGCGTATCAGCCGGATGGCATGGGATATGTCCACAATCCGGGTGCCGGGGAAAAGACGCTGGTAGGTAAAAAAAAGATTGGCCGGTAAAACATCCAGTTCCAGGCCCAGAACTTCGGGGACGGCATGCCCGCCGGCCTTGAGAACGTCCGGGATGTTTTTCGGACTGTCAAGATGCACGATCTGCCCGATGGCCGATTCGGCCATGGCCCGTTGGGTGCTTTTATTGACCATCAGCAGCGGCGGGCCCTCGACCGGAAGGTAAAGATGGGCCTGCTGGATCGTACCGCTGAAATAGTACAGGTCGGTGCGCTGCAATATCAGGGCGGCATCCACATTGTTTTTTGCCAGATGTTTTTTCAGCCGGTCAAAACGGCGATCAAGCTCAGTTTTGGGGACATTCAAGTGAGTGTTGTAGTCATACAAGATAATGCGGCTCCTTAATCTTAAAACCGGAAAGTGCCTAAAGTTGAGGCGTCGCTGCCGTCTTTTTTAATAAATGCCAGGTATCTCCAGCATGAAACTCAGTATGTGAATGTATTGGTAACCGTTGCTTTTTTATTTTAATAAAATCGCTCCGTCGGAGGCGGACCTTATTATACGCTGTTTTGCGCAGCTTTCCAGCATCGCACCAGGTGTTTTTCGGCCACTGTTTCCAGGCGTTGCGCTGCATTCTGGCAGCGGGGTTCACTCAATGGACATTTATGCCGAAAGCAGCATCCAACCGCGGGTTCCGGGGTGTCCGGTGCATCATCGACGAACTGCATCACAGGCCGGCTCTTGTCAGTCGCAAGATCCGGCGCCGCCGAGAACAGCAAGTGGGTGTATGGGTGGCGGGGATGGTCAAAGAGTTCATCGGTGGGTGCAGATTCCATGATGTGGCCTTTGTACATGACCGCCACTTCGGTGCACAGGTATCCCACCACATTGAGATCGTGGGAAATGAACAGGTAACTTAATCCCAGCTGATCCTGTAGATCCTTTAGCAGGTTGATAATCTGGGCCTGGATGGAGACATCCAGCGCTGATACCGGCTCGTCGCATATTATTAATGCCGGGTTGACGCTCAACGCCCGGGCAATGCAGATGCGCTGGCGCTGTCCACCGGAAAATTCGTGAGGATAGCGATCTGTGCTGCGTGCTGAAAGACCCACCATTTGCAGCATTTTTTCGAGCTGTTTGTCGCGCTGAGCGCCCGCACGAAAACCGCCTACCTGAAGGCCTTCTATCAGGGTTTGTCCGACGGTCATCCGCGGGTTCAGGGAACCGTAAGGATCCTGGAAAATGATCTGTATCTGGCGGCGCAAAGGCTTCATCTCTTTTTCGGTCAGTGCGGTAATGTCGGTTCCTCTGAAAAGTATTTTACCGCCATCGGTTTTTAGCAGTTTCAGAATTAAGCGGGCCACCGTGGTTTTGCCGCAGCCGCTCTCGCCCACCAGCCCGAGGGTTTTTCCTCTTGCGATTTGAAACGAGACGTCTTCGACGGCTGTTGTCCGGCCGGCCTCACGCTGGAAAAACCCCCTTCGAATCGGAAAGTATTTTTTCAGACCGCTGACTTCCAGGATGAAATTATGATTTGAGTCAATTAATGTCATCATGCAAAAACTTTATTTTTAAGATTCTTCTTGCGGTTCTATTTTATCCATATGCTGATCAAAGACCACCGGGCAGCGAGCCAGGTGGCCGTCGCCGTAATCGCACAACTGCGGAAACTGCTTGCGGCATTGCTGTGTAGCCAGGGAACAGCGGGGATGAAAAGGACAGCCTGTCGGTTTATATGCCGGATTGGGAACGCTGCCCGGAATGCTGTACAGCCGCTGGCCGCGTTTGCTGCGGTGCGGCAGAGAGGCCAGCAGGGCCCGGGTATAGGGATGCCGGGCCTGGCGAAAGATATGATCCTTGCTTCCCTGCTCGGCCATGACACCGGCATACATGACAAAAACCCGATCGGCCACCTGGGAAACCACTGACAGATCGTGGGTGATGTAAAGCACCGACATGGCGTGTTTTTGTTGGAGATTCGCCAGCAGTCGCAATATCTGGGCCTGCACGGTGACATCCAGTGCGGTGGTGGGCTCATCGGCGATGATCAAGTCGGGGGTGCAGGCCAGGGCCATGGCGATCATGACGCGCTGGCGTTGCCCGCCGCTCAACTGGTGGGGGTAATCGCTGATTCGCTGCTCGGGGGACGAAAGGCCCACATCTTTGAGCAGTTGAAGGCAGCGGCGCTTAATTTCCTGTTGGGGTACGGATTCATGGATTTCAATGACCTCTGCAATTTGATCTCCAATGGGAAACACCGGATTCAAGGAGGTTAACGGCTCCTGGAAAACCATGGCGATCCGGTTGCCGCGGATTTTCTGCAGCGCCTCTTCATCGATTTCGAGGATATGCTGACCGTCAAAGATAATTTTACCGCCGACAATTTCTCCCGGCGACCTTGGCACCAGGCCCATGATACTCAGTGCGGAAACGGTTTTGCCGCAGCCGGATTCTCCCACCAGGCACACGGTTTCCTCCCGTCGCACCTCAAAACTGGCTCCGTCCACGGCGCGCGCCAGTTCCTCGTCACTGCGAAAGTAGACTTT
>JAOZSC010000294.1 GCA_029939875.1 Desulfobacterales bacterium | reverse complement strand
AAAGTGACCACATTCGGAGAATCCCACGGCCAGGGCGTGGGGGCGGTTCTGGACGGCTGTCCCCCCGGACTGTCCCTGCAACCGGAAGATATCCAGGTACAGTTAGACCGCCGCCGCCCCGGGCAAAATACGCTGACCACCTCCCGCGACGAAGCCGACCGGGTCACGATCCTGTCGGGGGTTGAAAACGGCATAACCCTGGGCAGCCCCATTGCGCTGCTGGTGACCAACCGGGATCACCGGCCCGAGGATTACGCGTCCCTGGCACAAATTCCCCGGCCGTCCCATGCGGATTACACCTACCAGGTCAAATACGGCATCCGGGCTTCTTCCGGCGGAGGCCGCTCCAGCGCCCGGGAAACCATTGGACGCGTTGCCGCTGGAGCGATTGCCCAAAAATTTCTGTACGAAATCCATGGGATTGAAATCGTGGCCTGGGTCAGTTCAGTAGGCGCTGTCGATGCGCAAGGGGTGGACCAACAGCGGATTTCCCGCCGGGACGTGGATCAAACCCCCATCCGCTGCCCCGTAAAAACGGCGGCTGATGAAATGATCAGCGCCGTGCAGACAGCCGGCAAGGCGGGTGATTCCCTGGGCGGCATCATTTCCTGTGTCTGCCGTTATGTACCGCCAGGCCTGGGCGAGCCGGTCTTTGACAAGCTGGAAGCTGCGCTGGCCGGGGCCATGCTGTCGATTCCGGCTACCAAGGGCTTTGAAATCGGTTCCGGTTTTTTCGGCAGTCGCATGTCCGGATCGCAGCACAACGATGTTTTTGTAAAAAAAGGCGGCCGTCTGGGCACCCGGACCAATCACAGCGGCGGGGTGCAGGGCGGAATATCAAACGGGGAGCCCATCGTTTTCCGGGTAGCCTTTAAACCGCCGGCCACCATCGGGCAACCCCAGAAAACAGCCGATTTTGAGGGCAACGAGACCACCCTGGTTGCCGGAGGACGCCATGATCCCTGCGTGGTACCCCGGGCCGTGCCCATTGTTGAAAGCATGGCGGCCCTGGTAATCGGAGATATGGCTCTGCGCCAGCAGGGCCGCTAAATACGCCATGAAACTATCCGAGCGAATCCAAAACATCACCGAGTCCGAAACGGCGCGTTTCAGCGCCCTGGTTCAGGAACTTACCGGCCGGGGAGAGCGGATCATTAATTTTGCCATCGGGGAGCCGCAGTTCGACACCCCCGCACAAATCATCACCGCTACGCAAAAAGCGCTGGAAGCGGGGCAGACAAAATACAGCCCGGTGACCGGCATTGCGCCATTAAAATCAAAGCTGGCCCGGCAGTTCGATGGCTATGATGCCGATAACATCATCATCACCAACGGCGCCAAGCAGTCGCTGTACTCCGTTTTCCAGATCCTCTGCGACCCGCTGGATGAGGTCATCATCCCGCGGCCCTGCTGGGTCAGTTTCCCCGAGCAGGTCAAGCTGGCCGGTGGCCGCCCCGTACTGGTCGACACCTGCAACCACCAGCTGGACTGTGACGCCATTGCGCAATCGATTGGCCCCCAAACAAAAGCGATTGTCATTAATTCGCCCAACAACCCCACCGGGGCGGTCTATCCGAAGGCAGCGCTGGAAAAAATCGCCCACCTGGCGCTAAAGCACGATTTATACGTGGTTGCCGATGAAGCCTATGATCTGTTTGTCTATGACGGCCTTGAAAGTGAGAGCCTGTTTCAGTTTGAACAAATCCGGGACCGCCTGATCATCACCCGCAGTTTTTCAAAACAGTTTAACATGACCGGGTTTCGCATCGGCTACATTGCCGCCGCCCGCCGTATCATCAGCGCCCTGGCCCGGCTGCAGGGTCATCTGACCGGCAGTATCGGCACCTTTGCCCAGTACGGCGCCCTGGCCGCCCTTGAACTGGACGAGCGCCTGCCGGCAAAATGGCGCCGCAACCTGGAAGCAAAAAGAGACCTGGCCTATCGCCGGGCCACAGGGCTGTTTGACTGTATCAAGCCCCGGGGCGCATTTTATCTTTTTCCCGATATTTCCAGGCAATTAAAAGCCGGCATAACCTCGCTGGCCTTTGCCACTCGCCTGCTTGAAAACGCCGGGGTAGCCGTGGTTCCGGGGGAAGCCTTCGGTATGGCCGGGCACATCCGGATCAGCTTTGCCGTCTGCGAAGAGGACCTTGTCAGCGGTTTTACGAAAATAGCGGGGGCCTTATGATCGGCATCATCGGCTTCGGACGGTTTGGAAAACTCACATCGGCGTACCTGGCCGCCGATTTTGACGTACGGATATACGACCGCACGGACGCAGCGGCCGCAATCCGCCGCACGGGGGCACTCAGCGCTTCCCTACCGGCGGTTTGCCGCCAGCCGGTTGTCATCCTGTGTGTCCCCATCTGTGCGCTGCGCGATGTTTTACGACAAATCGCCCCCCTGCTCACCAAAGATAGCCTGATCATCGATGTGTGTTCGGTCAAAGAATATCCCGTCAAATGGATGAAAGCGCTGTTGCCTGACAACGTATCGATTTTGGCCACCCATCCGATGTTCGGCCCGGACAGTGCATCAAACAGCCTGCAGGGAAGAAAAATATTTTTAAGCCCGGTGCGAATGACCGAAAAACCTTACCGTAAAATCAAAGCCTTTCTGACCGCCCGCGGACTGGTCATCATTGAAGGCTCTGCCCGGGAGCACGACAAACAGATTGCCGTCAGCCTGGCGCTGACCCATTTTATCGGTCGAACCCTGTCCGAATTCGGAGCCGCTGATCTGGACATTGATACCGAAGGCTACAAAAGGTTGCTGCAAATCCTGGAAGTAGTCGAAAACGACACCTGGCAGCTGTTTGTCGACATGCACCGCTATAACCCCTATGCCAGGGAAAAACGCAGGGCATTTTTAGACATTGCAAAGAAAATTAACGATCAGTTACAACCCATCTCTAAGGAAATCTATTCAAATGGAGAAAAGTAATGCCGCGCCCAACGTCCTGGTTATTCACGGACCCAACCTGAACATGCTGGGCCAACGGGAGCCTGAAATCTATGGTCATCAGAGCCTGGAAAAGATCAATGCCCGGCTCACGGCACAGGGTGCCAAGCTCCAACTGAGGGTCGAGACCTTTCAATCAAACCATGAGGGTGAAATTGTGGAGCAAATCCAGCAGGCTGCCGTTAAGTATGCCGGCCTGCTGATCAATCCGGCGGCCTACACCCACACCAGCATCGCCATTCGGGACGCGCTGGCACTGCTGGATATGCCGGTCATTGAAATCCACCTTTCCAACATTTATAAGCGCGAGCCTTTCCGCCACAAATCTTTGATCTGCGATGTGGTCACCGCCCAGGTGTCAGGTTTCGGAGCCTGGGGATATACCCTGGCCCTGGAAGGTCTGGAAAAGCTTTTACCCTAAATGATCCTCACAACAAGCGTTCAGAGCGTGCCGCCCATTTTCTGTGCGCTGAGCGGCGGTGCCTGTTTCAATGTCCCACCGGGATTCTTTTGACCTCATGGGGCTGATATTCTCGCTGGTCGCGCTTTATCGGGTGCTGGCGTGTGACCCTCGCGACCGTAATCACCACCGGTCCGATCGATTTGAACCGCGGCCCGGCGCAAGATATCTTTCACTTCGTTCCAGTGCAGCTGCGGGTTGGCGGATAAAACCAGGGCTGCAGTACAGACACACCAGCCTCAGGGAACCGGGCCACCGGCAATAGCCGGAGCCGGGTCAGAACATTTTTACCTTTTACCGAGGCAATCGCATCCGGCAGGGATTTGTTCTTTCGGGTCCGCACGACCAGCAAATCATCGGCAATATCCAGTTGGACCTCTGCCCCCTTTTTGCCGCCATATTTATATGTATACATCATCCGGTTTCCTTAACTTCTATCGTCACCATCCGGGGGTAACCTTCAGCCGGATTTGTCCGGCCTCGGCGGACAACCCGCGGGATGAAACCAAAATGTACAGGGCATGGGAAGCCGGGGCCTGTTTTTGAGATTCGAGAAACATCCCGCTGGCGGCCGTTTCATCACCCGCTGTGGCCTGTCGGAGATTTCCGACATAATCTCCGCCAAAATCAGCTTCCCTGGGCAGCCCCATGACCAGACCAATCGCCCATTCCATTGAGCCCCCAATAACGGCTCCGCCACTCCAGCCCTGAACGTAAATCCTGGCTGCCTGGCGACCGCTTTTAAAACTGACCAGGCCCTTTCCTTTCATGAACTTGACCACAAAACCGCCTCCCCCGGCGCCGTAAACAAACACTGCCCGTACCGGCTGTTTTTTGACCTGCGCCTGGAACCAGGGGTCCGGGAAAAAGGCTTTCAGCCCATCGATCAACCGCTGGGCTTGTTCAGGAGGCATGTATGCCGGCGTCCCCATGACGGTGCCGTCCAT
>JAOZSC010000293.1 GCA_029939875.1 Desulfobacterales bacterium | reverse complement strand
TGAAATTAATGTCGTATAGCACCTGGATGTTGCCGTAATAGGTGTCGACATTTTTAAATTCGAGAATTGGGGTTTGGGTCATTTCTGTCATCAAAAGATCGCAAATTATCAGTTCATAAGCAGTGTAGTTTAATCTCTTTTGGGTTCAATTCCCCGCAGCTTGCTGCGGTAAAATCGGTTCAATCAACTTTCAGATACCTCGTGGCTTGCCGCGAGGCAATTCATCAACAGACAACTGACCACGGACAACATGCAGGAAGCGAAGAGTTTATACTTAATTCCAAGGTTCGATCTTTATAGGCCCCGGTCTCGGATTCTAGATTTATTGTCGCTTCCTGCCCAGATAGGCCTCAATCACATGCTCGCTGCAGGCGACCTCATCGTAGCTGCCTTCAGCTATCCTGACGCCGTAGTCCAGGGCGATGACCCGGTCGGAAATGGTGCGTACAACATTGAGCTTGTGCTCGATGACCAGGATGGTGTAGCCGAATACATCCCGCAGGGTTTTGATAAAAGCGGTAATCTCGATGGTCTCCTGGGGATTCATGCCGGCTGACGGTTCATCCAGCAGAAGCAGCCGGGCGTCGGTGGCCAGGGCACGGGCGATTTCCAGGCGTCTGCGGTTGGCATAGGACAAAAACATTGCCTGCTGGTCGAAGCGGTAGCCGGTGAGCCGGGCGCCGAAAAGTTCCAGGATCTCCCGGGTTTTACGATCGGTTTCCTGCTCTTCCCGACGATGCCGCGCCAGGTTCAAAAGCACGGAGACCGGGCCGGCTGTCGTTCGGCAGAAACGGCCGACCCGGGTATTGTCGAAGACGCTCATGTTGTTAAACAGCCGCAGGTTTTGAAATGTGCGGGCGATGCCGGCCTTGACGACCCGGTGGGGTTTGAACCCGGTGATCTGCGCACCTTCGAAATAAATGGAACCGTCAGTGGGCGGATAGATGCCGGTGATGAGATTAAACAGCGTGGTTTTGCCGGCCCCGTTCGGTCCGATGATACTCAAGATCTCTTTTTCATACAGCACGAAACTCAGGTCGTTGACCGCTTTGATGCCGCCGAAATCCTGGGTGATATTTTTCAACTCCAGCATGACCCGGTTGCTTTTGCAAAAATGCGCTTCCGGTGCGCGATCTCCGGCGGCCGGGGATTGGCTGTCATAATAAAGATCGGTGGAAGCTTTGAGCCGGCCGGTTTCATCCCTGTCCGGGCGTTTTTTCTTCCGGCTGAAAAAACCGATGCCTCCCATGATGCCCTGAGGCCTGAGCGCCATTAAAACGATCAGGATCAAGCCGTAGGACATCATGCGGTAGGCGCCGTATTCGCGCAGAAACTCCGGTAGAATCGACAGGAAAATCGCTCCGACAATGACACCGGTAATATTGCCCAGGCCGCCGAGAATCACCATGCAGTAGACAATCACCAGTTGCTGGAAGTCAAAATTGTTGGGAAAGACGGAATCCTGAAAAGAGGCAAACAGGGACCCGGCCGCACCGGCGACAAACGCGCCGCCGGCAAAAGCCAGCAGCTTCATCCCGGTGGTGTTGACTCCCATGGTTTCTGCCGCCAACTCGTCTTCCCGGATGGCTTCCCACCCGCGCCCGATACGGGAGCGTTTGATCCGAAAGGAACCGGCTGCCACCAGTACAGCGGCCAGCCAGATGAGGTAGGCATAGGCGACAGGGGAGACAATCTTCAGCCCGAAGATATTAATGGGGTCAAAACCGAATATGCCGTTGACCCCGCCGGTGATGTCAAGCGGGCTGTCAAGATTGAGCAGCAGCAGTTTAAAAATTTGTGCGAAGGCCAGGGTGACGATGGCCAGATAATCGCCCTTGAGCCGGATGCTGGTGGAGCCCAGGGCGAGGCCGATAACCATGGTGCAAAAGGCGGCCAGGGGCAGGACCAGTACAAACGGCAGGTGAATATCAAACTGGTTTGACGACAGCAGGGCAAAGGTGTAACCGCCGATGCCGAAAAAAGCCACGTAGGCCAGGTCCAGCAGACCCGCAAATCCGGCTACCACGTTTAAACCGAGCGCCAGCATAACCCACAGCCCGGTCATGGTGTAAATTCTCAGCCAGTAACTGTCCGGCATGACATGGGGCGCACTAATCAAAAGGATCGTCAATACCCCATACAGCAGCAGGCGATTGGGACTGCGCAAGGAAACGGCACCGGCCTCACCGGCTGCCGCAGTATTTGTTTTATCACTCATCAATATCAAGCAAAGAAAAAATTACAATTTTATCAGTTTTCAAATTTTATATTTCTCGTTTAATTCCCTATTTTGCGCAAGCTCTGGATATCTCTCTTTTAGAGCCTTTGTGCCGCATTCCCCATTCCGAATTCGCTCTTCTCCATTCCGAATTATCAATTTGTCATACTTTTTCTGGAACTTTTTCGCCCATCAGGCCCCAGGGCCGGATGATGAGAACGATGATTAGGATTACAAAGGTAACGACATCTTTGTATGCTGAAGGCAAAAAGGTGACCGCCAGGGATTCGCTCAGCCCCAGCAGGATGCCGCCGAGCATGGCCCCGTATATGTTGCCGATGCCGCCCAGCACGGCGGCGGTAAACCCTTTCAACCCTGCCTGGAACCCGACGTAGTAATCCACCTGGGTGAACAGCAGACCCACCAGTGTGCCGGCCGCCCCCCCCAGGGCGGAGCCAATCAGAAAAACCACCACCACGATCCGGTCCACGTCGATTCCCATAAACGTGGCCGCCTCGATGTCCTGGGCAGTGGCGCGCATGGCCTTGCCGACTTTTGTTTTTTTAATTACCACCGTGAGCAGTGCCATCAGCAGAAAGGTAATGCTGATGACCATCACGCGCATAAAGGAAAAGACCGTGGAGCCGACATGAAACACGCGCATATCCTGGGGAATCAGGGATGCAATGTGAAACACCCGGACCTTGGCGCCCTGGTAGGTCAGCACCAGGTTTTGCAGGAAAATGGAAACCCCCAGCGCGCTGAGCAGCAAATTCATGCGCGGGGCATTGCGCAACGGTCGATAGGCAAAACGTTCGGTCAGGATGCCCACCAGAGCTGAAACCGCCATGGCCACCACGATCATCAGCGATAGAACCAGGGCGGCACTCATGACCACCTGGTTGTTGCGGGTCAGCAGGTGCAGGACCCACCAGCCCGTAAAACCGCCGATCATGTAGATTTCACCATGGGCAAAATTGAGCATTCCGAGGATGCCGTAAACCATGGTGTAGCCGATGGCAATCAGGGCGTAGACACCGCCCAGCGTGAGGCCGTTAACCAGTTGCTGGGGTAATTGCTGAAGGTAAATATCCAATTATCCCCCGGTCATCACCGCCACCTGTTTGAAGTCGTTACCGACCACCTTGAAAAAATACGTGGCGCCGCCTTCCAGGTCTCCCTTTTTGTCGAAATTGACGGGAAATCCAAGAATTCCTTTATAGTTGTGGATGGCATGCAGTTGTTGGACAACTTCTTTGCGGGTAATATTCCCATCGGCCGCCGCCTGGTCGATGGCGGTCAGAAGGATGTTCATGGCCTCATAGGCCGGGGGCCCGAAACCGCTGAGCACTTCATAGGTACTCTCATATTTTTTGACATAATTGGCGGCTTCGGCAATGGCATAAATGTCCGGAGCGAAATGATACACATAGGCCCCTTCAGCCGCGCCTTCGGCTGCGGCGATGAAGTCCTTTTTATCCTTGGCGCCCTCTGTGCCGAAAAAGACAGCTTTGATGCCCAGTTCCCGGGCCTGGCGAACCCCGATGGCCTGGTCCGGGGCGGTGGTGGCAACAAAAAAGAGCACGTCCGGTTTGAAGGCCTTGACCTTGGTTAACACCGAGGAATAGTCTTTGGCACCGCCGACAATGGTTTCCTGAAGAACATCGGTAATCCCCAGTTTTTTTAACCCGGCAATGGTCTCCTTGGCCATGTTGACGTTATAGGCTGTTTTTTCGTTCACAATGGCTACCCGTTTGGCATGCAGGTAATTTTTCATAAAAAGGGCGCAGTTCCAGCCGTGGGCGTCGTTGCGGGCGTTGACCCGGAAAAAATGCCGGTAGCCCTGTTCGGTGAGACTGGGCTTTGAAGCTGCGGTGGTGATACAGGCCAGGTCTGCCGCTCCGTAAATTTTCATCGTGGCCTGGGCAATATGGCTCATGGGAGGTCCCACCACACCGTACATCAATTTGTCGGCCACGAATTTATGGGCCACGTTGACACCCTGGGCAGGGTCCATGGCATCATCACCCATGATCTGCTTGATTTTAACACCCTGGATGCCGCTTTTGGCATTCCATTCATCCACCGCAATCTGGGCGGAGTTGTAGATTTCCATGCAGGGTGCGGCCGCATCCCCGGTAAACGCACCGGCAT
>JAOZSC010000292.1 GCA_029939875.1 Desulfobacterales bacterium | reverse complement strand
ACCCAGGCAGTGCGCAGGTGTTTGTCACTGCAAGATCCGGCAGACAACGTTCAGGTGGCGAAGACAAACAGGTTTTTCGAATACAGGAAGGGCAGTGATTACTCAGGGTTTTTCTTGTCGGAAGACGCTCTTAAGGAGGGGCCATCAATTTTGATGGTGATACAGCGATGCTGGAGCCGATCCAGCAACGCATCCACCAGGGATTTTCTTTGGAACAGGTCATACCAGTTTGGGTAGTCGAGATTGGTAGTAATGATTGTTGACGTCTTGCCGTAACGCTCTCCCATCAGTTTGAAGAAGGCGTTGATCTGCTCAGAGTTTAACGTCAGGTATCCCAGCTCGTCAATTACCAATATGGGATAGTTACAAATACGCCGAATAAGTTTTGGGGTCGACCTGTCGGCCAGGGAAGCGTAGAGTTCATCCAGAAGATCCTGGGCATTATAGAATCGCCCCCGGCAGCCGCTAACAAGGGCCTGTCGTAAAAGCCCGATGGCAAGGCCGGTTTTTCCGGTACCGGGATTGCCGATAAAAATGATGTTTTCCGCCCGTTCAATAAAGGAAAGGCCGGCAAGGGACATGATCTGGGGCTTTTGCACGCCGGGCTGCTTGTCAAAGGGAAAGGTTTTTAACGTCCAGTCCCAGGGGATTTTGGCGTGCTTGAGTCGGTAGAGCATACTGCGCTGTTGCCGGTGGGCGCTTTCTTCGCAAAGCAGCCGGTAAAAGACTTCAGCTACCGCGGTCCCTTCTTTTTCGGCAAGATTTAGTTCCCGGTCAAGGACTTTTTCCATCCCTTTAAGGGAAAGACCAATCAGCAGTTCACGCACTTTTTCTCGCATTAATCATCCATCTCCAGATTAAAAAAATCACCGCCCACAAACGTAAGGATCAGATTTTCCAATCGCGCCAGATCGTACAGACCATAGTGAAGGGCCTGTTCTACGGCTTTTGCAAACGCATCGACCGGGTAGGTTCGTTTAAGCTCCAGGAGCCGTTGCAGTTTCCGCCTTGCCGAACCGTAGCTGCGCTTTTTAATCCCAGCCACGTAGCGATCAAGGGTTTCGTAGCGACCCAGCAGCGCTTTTTCTTCCTTTGCGGGAAGCTTTTTGGTATTATACAGGGGTAAGTGATGACCCTTGGCCGTGACTTTGGCATCCCGTCTATCGATCATTCTCTGGTGATCGGCTACCTTGCGGTTTTTGTGGTAAACCGTAATCCGATCCCAGCTCTTGAGCACTTCCACCGATCGGCGGCATAGCCGTTCCGGGACCGAGTAGCGGTTGGTGTCTACCGTAACAAAGCCGGACATATCGACAATTCTTTGCAGCGTTTTATAAACCGGCGGGATATGCGGCGGCAGGGCGGTTAAATGTGGTTTTTCGAGAAGATAAATCTCCTCGGGACTCATTCGCCCAAGGGAACGTTTCGGCTTTTTATTGGCCACCCGATCACACCAGTGCCGGCCTTGCCGGTTCAGGTCATGCCAGCCGGTAAAGGTGCGCCCGGCAAGAAAATTGTTTTCAACATAGCGAAAATTCCTTTCCACCTTCGCTTTTCGATCCGGGTCTTTAATACGATGCGGCACAAAGCGCATGTCGAACATTTTACCAAAAGCCTCCATCTGAGGGGTAATCAGCGCATCGGGTCCGCTGCCGGCGGCAACGATCACACTGGTGTTGTCAATAATGCAGCGCGCGCAGCTGCCCCCCATATAGATCAGGGCCTCGGTTAAAAAGACCCTGGCCTCAAAGCGGGTGAAGTTCGGATAGTATTGGATAAACAATTTCTTGCAATACCCCAGTGTCAGGGACGCGCATTGGACCGTGACCATTTTGCCGCCAAGGCGCAATCGATGGGGGGAGGTGTCGTGCTGAAGCTCCTGGCCCGGCGCGAACTCATAGACGCCGGCCCGCCTGTTGTTCTTTCGAAGATCCAAATGCCGGACCATACGCGTGATGGTGCTGTACGCAACATCGTGGCCGTGTTTTTCCAGCAGAACCTCTTTGACGCGCACCACGTTCCCCTTGCAACTGTTGAAGTGTTGCCGGATAAGCGGTTCAATTGACCCGTAGCGGCTGTTTTTAACCGGCGCTGCGGGGTTCTGAAGAACCCGACGCACCGTATTGCGCGAGACCTTCAACAACCGACTGATACGACGGATTTTGCACCCGGACTGGTGCAGCGTCAAAATCGTCTGTTTCTTTGCGTTCGTGATCACGGATAGTTCGCTCCAATCTGGTCATTGCCTCCTGGACTTTGGCAAAAGCGTTCAACAGGTTGCTTTGGCCGGTGTAAAAAACAGCCGGTACCTGCCCGATGAGTCGGGTCAAAATACGTTCCACGGTGGTAATCTCTTTCAACCAGCACCCCTCAGGGCCTGCTTTTAGTGCTTTTGCCCGCTTTTTTAATTGGCCGCTCTCAAGTGCCTTGAGAAAAAGACGGGGGCGGGTGACCATATTTTCACGTGCACGGCGGTTGGCCTTTTTATAGTGATCAAAAAACAGGGCCAGATTACGGGTCGACAGGGGCTCTTTCTTCAGACTGTCCGCCAGCTTCCTGGCATGCTCCGCGTTGGCGCGCGCCCACGGGGTCAGCACCCCGGGGGCGCTCCAGGACGAGATGTGGCCGCTGCCAACGGCAGTCACAATATCCTCGGGCAAGGTATTTAAAAAAGAAAGCCGTCTGGAGACCCAGCTTTTGTCTTTGCCCAAAAAGCGGGCGATCTGTGTCTGCGTCAGTTGACATCGCTCGTGAAGTTCATTTAGCAGGCAGGCTTGCTCAAACATATCCCACGCACGCATCTGGCAATTTGCAAGGACATGGATCAAAGCCTCGGTCTCTTTGTCCGGCCAGATTTCGGCGTTGACCATATCCTGCCCGCAACGCCTCAAGGCCTCAACCCTCAAATAGCCGTCGATAAGGACATGCTCCGGAGCCGCCCCGGGAACCACCAGCACCGGGCAGATCTGGCCAAAACGGTCTATGGAGCAGGCCAGGTTTAACACCGCCTTGGCGCTGTGAATGCGGGTATGGGCGTAACGCAAATTCAGGTGCGCGATTTCGATGGATCTCATGAGGGCACCTTTTTAAATGATCTGTCGATCAATTGGCGAATCGTGGCCGGATCCTCCCGCTCCATTTGATCCCTGCCGCTGAGTGGCTTGACCGGCTCCCGCCTGGGCTCTACCGGCAGCGAAAGCACCTGAAAAAGACGGCCGTCAAATGCAATCAGGTCTTTATCGATGAGACAATCCCTGGCCACGATGTACTCGTCAAGCGTCATCCGCAAAAGCGTGCATATCTTGTCGTAGCTGTAATAGGACAGACCGTATCTGTCGGCCACCATCACCAGAAACAGGTAGAGCAAAAGGGTTTGTCGATCCAGGTCGGACCAAAACCCCTCATGTAAAAAACGGTGCTCGATAAAGGCAAACGTGCCATTAATTTTGCGGACCCTCTCGGGGCACAGTGGCTGGATCATTGTCTTTTGTCTCCTTTTGCATGCACCCTAAACGACACCGATTGGCCTGTACATTGAGTCCTTCTTTGCAAGAAGTCGCGTAATTTTCATAACCTCCCGGTATCAATAAAACTTTTTGCACTGACGCGTCCATCTTTGCAAGATCGGCGGAGACCGGCATAAGGTAATAATAACATCCTGGTATCACGCCCTTTTCCTCTTTTAACGCGTCCATCTTTGCAAGATTCCGAGAGCGGCGATTAGCATCACGTTTTCTCTGCAGGAGCCGGTTACGGTCGCAATATTTTTCATGCCGACAGCGATAGTTGTGCCAGTAGTCCGGATGGGCCTCCAGCCAATTTATCTGAGCTGATCTCTGATTCTTTCTGTAATCCGGATCGGTGGCCATCTTCTGTTGTTGCCAGCGGCGTTTACGTTCTCGCTGGCAAATCTTTCGGTGGCAGAACTTTTGATTCTTTATACGGGGATTGAGATCCAAAACGCGATGACAATGACAACAGCGCTTTTTCCTGTCCATGGTTCCCTCCACGGGGAAACCATACACCATGACAGCCTTGTCAACTCATTTAATTAAAAGAATAAATTTTCAAACTTTGGATTTTATTTGATTGTGATTCTTCTACTTGGATCTTGGTCAGCAACCGGTGAGCGAGGAGGGATAAAAAACTGGTTGCCTTAGTGAGGGGGTTATTTTTGTTGAGCACAGGCGGGTCAATTCAAATTAGCGTCAAAGCCCAGTTTACATGAGGGCAAGCAACCCTGATTTTTTCAGGATTCAAATTATTGGCAATACCTAATAAAACCAAAGGAAGCATATTATGAAAAAAGTTTTTATCCTTATCACGGCCTTAATGATTATTTCCTCATCTTTAGCTTATGCTGGAGGCGACAAAAACCGCGT
>JAOZSC010000012.1 GCA_029939875.1 Desulfobacterales bacterium | reverse complement strand
CAAAACTGTATGCTAAAATTTATCTTTGTGTTTTGGTGTCTTGGTGGCGAAAATGTTTTACCATAAAAGGCAAAAATAATTTCTAAGATACCAATTGGTCTTGTCGGATAGATATGTCAAGCATTTTAAAACTTCAATATATTTTTCGGAAATTTTATAGCGGAGCACGCCATGCGGATTGTGACCCGGCCGGATTTTGACGGTGTGGTTTGTGCCGTCCTGTTATCCGATGCCCTGAAGATAAAAAAAACGGTGAAATGGGTAGAACCCAACCCCCTGCAAAGAGGGCTGGTTGAAATTCGCAAAGGAGACATCATTGCGAATCTGCCCTACCACGACCGCTGTACGCTCTGGTTTGACCATCATTACACCAACCGCATTTATCGCCCCTTCAACGGCGCTTTTAAAATCGCCCCGTCGGCGGCCGGAATTGTTTTCGAGTATTACCGCGGCAGACTTGGGCGGGACTACCGGGAGTTGGCTGCCGCCGCAGACAAAATTGATTCGGCCGACCTTAGCCTGGATGAAGTGGAACATCCCGAAAAATATGATTATGTACTGCTGTCGATGACCGTTTCAGACGGCGAAGATCCAAACCCGTCTTACTGGAACCGACTGGTGGATCTTCTGCAAAAATTTGATATCCGGCAGGTCCTGGATGATCCGGATGTGAAACAGCACTGCCGGGAGGTGGTACGGCAAAACGAAGTGTACACCGAGGCGCTCAAGACTTACACCCATGTGCAGCATCATGTCGCCATCACGGATTTTCGCAATCTGGAGAAAGTGCCTGCTGGCAACCGGTTTCTCATCTATTCGTTGTTTCCCGAGGCGGTCGTGCACCTGAAGATTCGTTTTGAGGATAAAAAGCGGGAGCTGATTGCGGTCCATGTGGGGCACAGTATTTTTAATCCCGGATGCAGGGTCAACGCTGGTTTGCTGCTGGCCGAATTTGAAGGCGGCGGTCATCGCGGTGCGGCCTCTACCCGTTTTCCCGCCGCCAGGGCCGGTGAATACCTTCCCCAGATTCTTGATGTCCTGCAGAAAAACAAAAACAATGAAATCCGATGAGCGCAAGAAACGCTGCTTTTACCTCAACATTGCAACGTTGAGGTTTATCCTGTTTCAGCATCGGGCAGCTTGACTTCGGTGACCAGCACAGCGCTTACGGCCAGCAGTGCAAAGATAAAGACCCGCCAGGCGCCGGTTGTCGCCAATGCGGACCATCCTGCAGGATGAACATGAGCCAGCAGGGGTGCTCCGGCGATACTGAAGCCCCCTATAGCCGCACCGCATAGGGCGGCTCCCGCAATCCGTTTCCAGATCGGTGCTCCACCGGCTCCCAGAGTTGCCGCAACACCGCACAGGGCCGGCACTGCCAGCGCCGCAAACCAGATTTTTTCCAGGTCCGGAAGCTGGCCCGACGACTGGGCGTAAAGGCGGTCGATTACCATAAAAATTCCCGTCCCGGCCAGGGCACACAGCGCCATGTGCCAGTAGCGATGCGGTTGGGTCGCCCGAATCCGGCTGCGCGTTTGCATCCTGCGGCGGATGGTCAGCGGCCAGTTGTAAAACAGGTTGAATATTTTGTGTTCCAGCAGTGCGCCGCGTTCACCGAACACCGGTACCACGTGCACGGCCTCGGTGGCCCAGTAGCCGGCCATGAACCGGGCCAGGGCCGGATAGCGATAGGTCATCTGGATCGGAAAGGCCAGGTAACCGATATACTTGAAAAACCCCAAAAAGACGGCGATGTTGTAATCTTTGAAGTTTTTCTCCCGGATAACCAGGTATAGAACGTAAAGGCCCCGGGTCAGGGAACCCGGGGAGATCGGCACCACCTGAAACAGCGCGATGATTCCAAGGCCGATGCTGTAGGCCTGGGTGCGTGGCATTTCGGGATGCATGAGCACGTATAAAATGGCCGTCAGCACTGAGACCACCTGGGTGACCGGCAAGGTGCACACGTGCACGGCCAGGCTTTTGAGATACTTCTGGATATAGGGCTCTTTGATTTGCGACAGGATGGTTTGCGCGTCTTCATCGGTAAGCAGGTGGTTGCCCTTTCCTTCGGTGACCATGTCGCGCAGCCACTGTTCCCGCAAGGCGTTGTTGAAATACAGCCGCACCGGCCGCAACGTTATATATTCCAGCCGCTGCCTGGCGTAGGAAGCGTCCGTTAAAAAGTGGTGCAGTCCCGCCGGCAGCCAGGCCAGCATCAAGTGGTAACAGCAGGGCCATATCTGCTCCGGCAGGCGCAGGGCTTTTTGATCGTCAATCCTGCCGGCGCGGTGCCAGTCGATAATTTTTTCAATAAATTTGGCCCGTACGGCCCGGCGAAGATAATCGCTGCTGGTCAGCATGGTGCGATAATGGGTACGCCAGAAGGGCTGGCCCCAGATGCGCCGGATAAAACGGCCGGCGATCGGTATCACACCGAGCATGGCGAACAGCAGGGTCAAAGCGGTGCTGTTTTTCAGCACCTGCCGGCAGGAGTTACTGATTAAATTGCGCACCTTCCAGCCGGCAGCCGCACTGTTCAGCATCGTGGACCAAAGCCTGCGGCTGTACAGCAGGCGAACATGGTTATGAGTGACATCGGGCACGGAGTTGCGGTAAACCCGCTCGCAGGATTCCAACTCTTCCAGCATGGTCTGCGTGCCGGCAAAATCCTCCGGATGGGCCTGGGTGAATTGTTTGAGCCGTGTCAGGCTGCCGCGGTCAAACTGTACCAGACTGGCACGCATAATCCCGGTGATGATCAGTTTGAAGTCTCCCGGGCTCATGGGCAAAAAGGGCAGTAACGCCAGCCCGGCCCTGAAATCAACGGCGGTCAGTCCTTCGGATGGCAACGCTTCGGTGTTGCTGCGTTTCAGGCAGTTGGGCTGGCTTTTCCAGGTGGACCATTCATATTGCCGGGCAAATTCATGGGCGCCGATGTCATGCAGCAGTGCAACGAACCGGCGCATGAACTCATACTTGGCCCGGTATTCCGGGGATCCCAATTGCTGCACATCCACTTTTCGGCCCTTAAACCAGCGTTTGAGTCGATCCAGGTGATCATCGACTTCCAGGCGCCAAGTGCGTCCGTCCACCCATTCGCTCAGCTCACCGCAGCTTCCCATGTGTTGATCCACAAAGGTAGCGTAAATGTCTACCACGGCCGTTTCTTCGCCAAAAACGGTTGCGGCAGCCTGCCGGATGAATTTTTGCCACAGGGCGCCGGCCCGGGCGGCCGCCGGATTTACCTGGAGTTGAAAGGGGCCCTGGAAACCAATCCAGTAAAGCGCATTGCGAAACAGCCGCGAAAAGCCGCTCGGAGGGATTAAGATTTTAACAGCATAGGTTTGCCCGATTATAAGATCGTCAATGCTGCCCTCGTCAGATTCCATATCCAGCAGTTTTACCCGGTAAACCTGCCCGGCAAATCCTCCTCCGACAAACTTTTCAATTACCAGACGCACTTTCACCCGGCCGGGGTTGCGGATTCCTTTTATATGATAGACCAGATCGGTGCCGGCTTCATAGCGCTGCAGGTGCATCGGTCGGTGTATGGCCGTGCGGGTAAACGCATCTTCCAGTTTTCGGTAAACGTCAACGCCAGTATCCTGGGTCATCAAATCGTTCCTTGCCGCATTGCAGGTAAAAAAATACCGGATCCAGCAAACTGCTGATCCAGATATGTTATGATACCACAATTTCCTTGATGTTTTTAGCATTTATTGAGATTTAACAACTAAAAAAATAAAGCAGAAACAGGATCCATTCAATTCAAATATTGCAAATATGATCATTTACCTGAAATTGATACTGACCATGATTTTCTGGGGCGGCACATTTATCGCCGGACGTAGCCTGGTCCAGGACGTGGGGCCATTTTCCGCCGCCTTTTTCCGATTTTTAACAGCTTCTTTTTTTCTGATCTTTCTGGTGTGCAGAGTCGAGGGTAAAGTTTCAGTACCGGCTAAAAAGCAGATCATACCGCTTGTGCTTCTCGGCCTGACCGGGGTTTTTTTATACAACATTTTCTTTTTTAAAGGTCTCAAACTCATCGAAGCCGGCCGAGCTTCGGTAATAATCGCCAACAATCCTATCCTGATCGCCCTGTTTTCAGCATACTTCTTCAAGGAACGCTTGAGCGTGGTGAAGGTTGGCGGGATTTTGATTTCTATCAGCGGGGCAATCATTGTTATCACGCGGGGGCATTTTTTTGAACTTTTCCGGGGCGGTCTGGGCCTGGGTGAGTTTTACATTGTCTGCTGCGTGGCCAGCTGGGTGGCATTTTCACTGATCGGCAAGGTGGTGATGACCAGCCTGTCGCCGTTGCGTTCGGTTGCTTACAGCGCCATTGTGGGAACCGTGTTTCTGGCGGTGCCGGCTTTTATGGAAGGCGGGCTGGGGTTTATCCACTATTCCTTGCTGAACTGGGCATGCATCTTCTACCTGGGATTTTTTGGAACGGTGCTGGGATTTTTGTGGTACTACCAGGGCATCCAGAAAATCGGGCCGACCCGCGCGGGGCTGTTTATCAACTTTGTTCCCATCAGTGCGATCCTGCTCGCGTTTATATTTTTGCAAGAATCGCTGACGGTATCCCTGTTAATCGGGGTGGCCCTGGTGTCTTCAGGGGTGTATCTGACGAACCGGCCGGCAACATAAGCATGTAAAATTTGCACGGCAACTTTGAAATTGTTTCGGCAACGGCTCGCTGCAGCACAGAAGCAATATCGTTTCCAATAAACTTTTTACGAGTCAGCGATTTTAAGCTATGCTCAACTTCATTCTTTACGCATCGCCCGCCCTGATCTGGGGCTCGACCTGGCTGGCCATCAAACTTCAGTTGACCCAGGTGCCGCCGATCCTTTCGGTGGGCTACCGGTTCTGCCTGGCGTCCTCGATTCTTTGCATTTACTGTTTGCTGACAAATAAAAAGCTTGTGTTTTCCCTGCGGGATCATGTTTTCATGGCCATTCAGGGATTCACCCTCTTCGGACTGGGTTACTGCATGAGCTATCTGGCCACCGCCTATCTGACCAGCGGCCTGGTGGCAGTGGTATTTTCCACCATCCTGATGTGGAATATCCTCAACCTGCGATTGTTTATGGGCCAGGCTGTGGCCTGGCGCGCATTTTGTGGCGGCATTCTGGGGCTTTCCGGCATCTGCCTGGTGTTCTGGGATGAACTGGAGACCCTTACCGCCACCCGGGAGCTGATCGGCATGCTCATCGCGCTGACCGGGGCCTATCTGGCCTCGGTGGGCAATATCGTGGGCGCGCGCAACGCCAGAGCAGGTGTGCCCGTCACCCAGGCCAATGTCTTCGGCATGGCCTACGGCAGCCTGCTGAGTCTGGCCCTCCATTTCGGCAGCGGCGGACAACTGGTCATGGACTGGTCGGTGGGCTATCTGGCCCCGATGCTTTATTTGACCATCTTCGGATCGGTGGTGGCCTTCGGGTGCTATATGCTGCTCATCGGCCGCATTGGTGCCGAATACGCGGGCTATGTCACCCTTTTGATGCCGGTCATTGCGCTGGTGCTTTCCACCTTTTTCGAAGATTTCTCCTGGACCGCAAACGCAGCCATAGGGGTCGTGATCGTTCTTATGGGTAACCTGTTTATCTTAACGCCCCCAGCCAGCCTCATCCGGATTCGCCGCCGCCTATTTAAGCGCCTTTAACTTTGGACAATGGCCGTCTCGTGTGTTAATAAACAGCAAAAAAGAAAATTGTCAGCGGCAGGAGAATCAAATGAAAAACATCATATCTGCATGTTTGCTTTTTGCCTGTACTTTTTATCCGTTTGTCGGAATTGGGGCTCCGGTGCCGCTCAGTGATGCCACCACCGAATGCCTGGACTGCCACGCGGCGGTACATCCCGGCATCGTCAAAGACTGGCGGGACAGCCGCCATGCGCGGAGAACTCCCGGCCAGGCGCTGGATGTTGAGGAGCTGGCGCGCAGGGTTTCCAGCAAAACCGTACCGGCTGCCCTGAAAAAGGTGGCCGTGGGTTGTGCTGAATGCCACATGATCAGCCCCAAAGCCCATGCCGACACCTTCGAGCACAACGGCTATGATATCCATGTGGTGGTCACCCCGGCGGACTGTCGCACCTGTCACGAGCAGGAAGCCGAGCAGTATGGCGAAAATCTCATGGCACATGCTTACAGCAATCTGGCCGACAATGCTCTGTACCATGAACTTCAGCGCAGCATCATTGGAAAAGAAACCAGAAAAAACGGCAAAATAAGCTTTGGACAATCCGATGACGACACCAGGGCTGAGGCTTGCTATTACTGCCACGGCACCCGACTGACAGTTACCGGCACTGAAACCCGGGATACGGAAGCCGCCGGTGAACTCGAATTTCCTGTTATCAAGGGCTGGCCCAACCAGGGCGTGGGACGCGTGAATCCGGACGGCAGCCTGGGTTCCTGCGCGGCCTGCCATAGCCGGCATGCCTTTTCCATCGAGATGGCCCGCAAGCCATACACCTGCAAAAAATGCCACGTGGGCCCCGATGTACCAGCCTTCAAGGTGTACGCCGCGAGCAAGCATGGCAACATTTTTTCAGCCATGCACAAATCCTGGAATTTTGAGACCGTCCCCTGGATAATTGGCCGTGATTTTAGCGCGCCCACCTGCGCGGTCTGCCATATCAGCCTGCTGGTCAACACAGACGGCGAGGTGGTTTCCGAACGCACGCACCGCATGAATGACCGGTTGCCATGGCGTATCTACGGGCTGATCTACGCTCATCCTCACCCGCAAAAGCCCGACACCACCATCATCCGCAACAAGGACGGTCTGCCTCTGCCCACGGATTTTGATGGCGGGTTTGCCATGGATTACCTGATCGGGCAGCAGGAGCAGGCCGTTCGCCGCAAAAAGATGCAGGCCGTCTGTCTGAACTGTCACGCAGCTTCCTGGGTAAACGGTTACTGGCAGCGCTTGCAGCACACCATTGAGCGCACCAACGATAGGACCCGCTTGGCGACCGGCATCATGGGAGAAATTTGGCGCCTTGGGTTGGCCCGAGGGCCCGGTGCCGGCGGGAATCCGTTTGATGAGGCGGTGGAAAAAAAATGGGTTGGTAGCTGGTTGTTTCGGGCCAACACCATTCGTTTTGCCTCGGCCATGGCCGGTGGCGGTGACTACGGCGTATTTGCCGGCGGACGTTTCCAGCAGTCCGAAGATATTCAGGAACTCAGCGACTGGCTGCAGCTGCATAGGCGATTAGCTGCGCCCAAAAAATAAATGGTCAAACCAAGGGAATCATCAAATGCTGCAGGATTTACCGGATAGGCGGCCGCCGGGTGACGAATTAAACCGTACTGTTGTATTGAGTCAATCCCGTCGCTTTAAAAAACAGGTTGAATTTATTCTCGAGATCGACAAGCTCAAGCACATCCTGCGGCAGACACCTTTGGTTGACGGGTCCCGGCGGGAAAATTCCGCTGAGCATTCATGGCACATCGCCCTGATGGTTCCCCTGCTGTCGGAATATGCCGACGATCCGAAGATGGATTTTTCCCGGGTCATGAAAATGCTTCTGGTACACGACCTGGTGGAAATCGATGCCGGCGATACATACTGTTATGACGATGAGGGTCGCCGGGACAAACTGCAGCGCGAAGAAAGTGCCGCAGACCGTATTTTTGCCATTCTGCCTCCGGACCTGGCACAACCCATGCGGGCGCTATGGGATGAATTCGAAGCCCGTAAAACGCCCGAGTCCAGATTTGCCAATGCCCTGGACCGCCTGCAGCCATTCTTGCATAATTGTTTTACCCGGGGTCAGTCCTGGCGTCAGCACGGGGTGAAAAGCAGCCAGGTGGTTTCACGCATGCGGCCTGTGAAAGATGGCTCCGAACAGCTTTGGAAGTATACGCTTGAAATGATAGAAGAAGCTGTCAAAAAAGGTTATCTTGCCAGGTAACGGTAAGGGGAGCTAAAAAAATAAAATATCGTTAGGGAAAGCAATTTTTTTTTGCTATGCTGAAATATTGGCAAAACTGAGTTCCCCTTACCCCGTGATCTCGCTACCGGGATTTCCGGAGATATTTCCATGGCCCACAGAAATTTTTTTACCATCGCGTGCATGATTGTCATGCTGCTGGTCGCCTGTGTTCCGGCTCCCAGGTACAAGGCGGTAAAATCCGAGCTGGAAGACGCTCAGCTTCGCAGTCAACAGGCTGAGGCAAAGGCCGGGGTCCTGGGCCGTGAGCTCAAAGAGACTGAGGAAAAACTGCAATGGACACAAGCCGAGCTGAGCACTTGCGAAGCACAGCAGACGCAGCGTTCCAAAGACCTGAAAGAGCGCCGGACCGAGTGCGCGTATTTGAAAAAGATTAACCAGCAGCTTTTAGAAAATATAAAAAAGCTGAACCGCGAAATGGGGAAAAAAAAAATCGTCATTGCGTTGCAGGAAAAAGTGATCCGTCTGCTGGATGATACCAAAAAGACCATTGAAAACAGCCTGAAGGATCAGATTGCCGCTCAGCAGATTGAAGTCGTTGAAGTCGAAGATAAGATCAAGGTGGTTTTTATAGATAAGATTCTTTTTGATTCGGGAAGTGTCGAGATTAATCCCAAGGGCCGGCAGCTGTTGCTGATGGTGGCAGGCGCCCTGAAGGACAACCGGAATCAGAGCATTGTGATTGAGGGCCATACTGATGATGCCCGCCTGCGGCCGAAACTGAAGAAGAAATTTCCCAGCAACTGGGAGCTTTCGACTGCCAGGGCATGTGCGGTGGCACGCTTTTTACAGCAAGACGCCGGGATTCGGCCCCAAAGGCTGGCGGTCAGGGGCTACAGTTTATTCCGGCCGGTCGCTTCCAACAAAACCCCGCAGGGCCGTCGCCAGAACCGGCGCATAGAGATTATCCTGGGAAGCCTACAGCAAGATTAACGATTTGTAATGGGTTTAAAATCGTCAGCCCTCTATAACCTGCCGGAGTTTGTGGGACAGCTGCACGATGTCAAATGGTTTCTTTTCCGATCATCAGCCGGCTGCTGCTTTTTATCTTCTCTGCTTTTTCGACTTCCGAGGCCGGCAGATAAAGGTTGAAGGTGGTTCCGTGCCCTTTTTCACTATAGACCCGGATAATTCCGTTATGGTTTTTTATGATCCCATAGGCCGAGGCGAGACCAAGCCCGGTGCCCTTGCCGACATCTTTGGTGGTGAAAAACGGTTCAAAGATCCTCTCGATGATTTCATCGTCAATGCCGGCGCCGGTATCAGTTACGGATATTTTGACATAATTGCCGCCGGCTACTTCAAAGGGATTGCAATAATCATCGCTCAGAAAAAGATTTTCCGTTTGAATGAAAATGTCTCCACCTTTGGGCATGGCGTGCCAGGCGTTGAGATACAGGTTTATCAGCACTTGCTCGATTTGTCCCCGGTCGACTTTAACGCTCCAGATATCGTCCTGCAGGGTTTTGTGGATAACGATTTCCTTGCGGGTGCGGGTGAACATCGTGGCACTGTTTTCCACGATGTCATTCAGACGCGTCGGACGCAGAGTGTACTTGCCTTTTCTGGCAAAACCCAGAAGCTGGTTGGTAAGATTGGCCGCGCTCATAACGGCATTTTCAATGCCCTGGATATATTCGTTGTTCGGGTCGTCCGGTTTGGTCTGCAGCCGCATCAGGGATACATATCCCTGGATGCCCATCAGCAGGTTGTTGAAGTCATGGGCAATGCCGCCGGCCAGGGTGCCGACGGCTTCCATTTTCTGGGAGTGGATCAGTTGGGTTTGCAGATGCTTTTTTTCCTGCTCGGCTTCAATCCGTTCAGTAATGTCCCTGGCAGCATTGAGAATAACGTTTCGACCCCGGTACGAAATAGCCCGGGAATGAATTTCCACCGCAATGGGGCTGCCGTCGGTTTTAAGATGGGAGGTTTCAATGGTAACTTGCTGCGAGCTTGGCTCTGCGGAATCATTGCCCAGTTGACGGAGAATCAAGCGTGCGTCTTCCGGAGGCACGAGTGCGGACAGATTGAGCCCGAAGAATTGCTCCGGCGTATATCCCAATCGGGAATACGCCGCGTCATTGGCTTCCAGGACATTGCCATCGCGATCGAGGATGTAAACGGCGTCGTCCACGTTTTCCAGCAGTTCTTTGTAACGGGACTGCTCTTCGGCATCTTTCAGGTTGGCGAGCATGTAATTAAAGGCCTGGGACAACTGGTTGAATTCCCAATAATTGCGGTTGCTGTTTTCAAACAGCAGATTTTTCTGGCCTTCGGAGATCTGGATCGCTTTTTTGGTCATTTCGCGCAGTGGCTGGACTAATTTCTTGCCGAGCAAAATGGAAGTCAGAGTTGATATTGCCAGAATTGCGATGGCAAACAATCCGATCCATAAAGAGACCCTTCGTTTTTCACCCACCAGCGCGGACGGTGATGCCTGGTAGTAAAGGGTATCAAACCCACCGATTTTTGATAAAATTGTTTTTTTGTCAAAGGAAAGCAGTTCCGAGTTCATGGGCGGGTTGGCAGGCAGGTCGCTTTTGAAGGGCCGTGAGCTTTGCGATATCAGGCTGAAAAGCTGGCCGGATTTCACCACGGAAACATCGCCGCTTACCGTTTGGGCAATAGTTTCCAAAAGCTTTCGATCCCGGGTCATGTCGTAAAGGGCGTAGGCAGTTCCCATTAGACGGGTCTGGTGCATGATGGGGGTTGAAAACCACCACAACAGGTGCAGGCTGCCGTCATTTTCCAGAACCTCGCCATAGGGATATTTTTGTTTTGCAAATTTGATCAATGACGGCGGCAGCCCGGGGTAGTGAGCCGGAATAACTGCTGTCTGGCCCGCTTTGCTGATAAAAAAGAATACGCCTTGCCGGGAAGGATAAAATTCGGTCACCCGTTGCTTAATCTGGGATTTGCCGTCAAGCATGACGGTCACCCGGATAATGTTGTCGGCTCCCACTTCCTTTAACCGACTGCTGATGCGGGAAAGGCGGCTGTTTAACAGAATTTCCACCTGGCCCTTTTCCGCAAGAACTTTTTTGCGAAATTCCGTTTCGACCTGTTTGCCGAAATAGCTGTACAGCGTTACGAGGATTACAACCACCGAAAAGGTGGTCAGCACCACAAAGGTGGAGACCAAGTAGGTTGAAAATCGCTTTTGGTTCCTGAAGCTCGGTATGTTGTTCAGAAACAAGGCAATTTTTATGCGGGCCAATGCCCGTTGCGCTATTTTGTTTTTTTCCGGCAAGTTCGATAAATCCTTAATTATTAGGGCCCACCGTCGGTGCCTTGCGGAAAAGAGGGTGCAATAGTGTTCTCCGTCTGATGGCGGCTCGGGCACCGTATTTTCAACATTTTCAACGGGGGAAATTTTTAGGCCATAATCTTATTTTATAGTAAAAAAACGGGGGCTTGTCAAAACAAAAGGTTTTCTGGCAGCTGTCGCCCATTTTTTTGATTCGCATTTGTGCAATTTATGCTATATCCATCTTGAATTTCGGTAACAAAACGAACCTGGGTCACCACTCAAAGGCAGGAGGAAAAAATGGCATCCAACTTAAAAAACAGGCATTTTCTAAAACTGCTGGATTTTACTCCTGAAGAAGTCGCGTTTTTGCTGACCCTTGCCCGGGATCTGAAAAAATCCAAGTATGCCAGGGCTGAACAGCCGCTACTGACCGGCAAGAACATCGCCCTGATATTTGAAAAAGCTTCCACCCGCACCCGCTGTGCGTTTGAGGTGGCGGCTTATGACCAGGGGGCCCACGTGACTTATTTGGGACCCAGCGGCTCCCAGATGGGGGCCAAAGAGACGATGAAGGACACGGCCCGGGTGTTGGGGCGCATGTACGACGGCATAGAATACCGCGGATTCGGACAGAATATCGTGGAGGAACTGGCCCGCTATGCCGGGATCCCCGTGTGGAACGGGCTGACCGATGAATTTCATCCCACCCAGGTCCTGGCGGATCTGTTGACCATGATGGAGCACAGCGACAAACCGTTGCGCCAGGTGAAATTTGCCTACCTGGGGGATGCCAGAAACAACATGGGCAATTCCTTGCTGGTGGGAGCGGCCAAGATGGGTATGGACTTTCGTTCCGTGGCCCCCAAAAGTGTGCAACCCGACCCACCGCTGGTCGGTAAGGTCGGGAAGATCGCCGAGCAGACCGGAGCCCGGATCACCATTACCGATGATCTCGACGCCGGTGTCAAGGGTTGTGATTTCCTATGCACGGATGTGTGGGTTTCCATGGGCGAGCCGGAGGACGTCTGGAAAGAGCGCATCGGCTTGCTGCAGCCTTACCAGATCAATGCCGCAGTCATGGAAAAAACCGGCAATTCAGAGGTCAAATTTCTACACTGCCTGCCGGCATTTCACAACTGTGAGACCCGGATTGGAGAGCAAATCCATCAGAAGTTTGCGCTGGAAGCCATGGAGGTGACCGAGGAAGTGTTTGAATCCCCGGCATCGGTTGTCTTCGACGAGGCTGAAAATCGCATCCATACCATCAAGGCGGTAATGGTGGCGACATTGGGCCAATAAGCTCAGTCGCATACGGCGGGTCCGTGGTTCGTGATCAATTGTCCGTTGTATAAAAAAGAGTTGTGTCGAGAATGGCATTACGAATAAGTTTATATGGCTAGAAAATATCTATGCATTAATCTTTCTGCCGGAGTGTTCCCAGATGGCGAATGGCCCTATTATTTTAATCGCCCTGGGCGGCAACGCCCTGATTAAAAAAGGACAGGCGGGCACTGCTGAGCAGCAGTTCAAGAATCTTGAACTGCCCATGAACCAGATTGCCCGGCTTTCCAGGAAGTATAAAATCGTCATCACCCACGGCAACGGTCCCCAGGTGGGCAACCTGCTGTTGCAGCAGGAAAGCTGCAGCGAGGTTCCGAAAATGCCGCTTGAAATCATCGGTGCCATGACCCAGGGCCAGATCGGCTACATGCTGGAATCTTCCCTGGACACGGCGTTGATGGAAATCGGTATCACCGAGGAGCAGCAGTTTGTTACCCTGATTACATATGTGGTGGTGGATGAAAACGATGAGGGGTTTAAAAACCCCACCAAGCCCATCGGGCCGACGTACACCGAACAGCCGGCGCGGGGACTGCCCTACAACATGGTTCGGACTGACCGGGGACTGCGCCGCGTGGTGGCTTCGCCGAAACCGCAGACCATCGTCGAGCGGCGGGAGATCAAAAAGCTGATTGACATGGACTTTATCGTTATCTGCGGCGGAGGAGGAGGCATACCGGTAATTCGCCAGAATCGCAAATTCCGGGGCGTGGAGGCCGTGATCGACAAAGATCTCGCCAGCTCCGTGCTGGCCCGGGAAATAGAGGCCGCTGCTTTTGTGATCGCCTCGGATGTCCCGGGGGCCGGCGTCAACTGGGGAAGCCAGAATCAAAAAATACTGGGCAAGGTTTCGCTGTCGCAGGTGCAGCAGTATGCCCGGGAGGGTCAGTTTCCAGCCGGCTCCATGGGACCCAAAGTGGAAGCCGTCATGGACTTTTATAAAGCCACCGGGCAGCGCGGGATCATCTGCCACCTGGAAGATATCGAGCACGCCATAGAAGGCAACGCAGGGACTGAAATTACTACCTGAACCTTGCATGAAAATTAATGAGACGTTTGAATAATATTAAAATTCCAAAAGATTGCAATAATTTGAGAAGTAAAGCCTCCGACTCGTGCAAAATTCAGGTATTAAGTAAGGGGTACGGGTGAACCCCGGTTAAATCCGCTGCGCTGGTTGTTAAAATTTAACGGAGCAGGCACGGATTTTTTTTATTAAACAACAGTGTTTATCTGCGCAGATCTGCGTCCCAAAATTTTATATTTTTTGTGGAGGAAAAAATTATGCCGAAAAAGAACGTGATCATCATCGGAGCGGCCGGAAGGGATTTCCACAATTTCAATACTTGCTACAGGGACAATGGCGCTTATAACGTGGTGGCGTTTACGGCGGCACAGATTCCAGATATTGAGGACCGCAAATATCCCGCACAATTAGCAGGCAAGCTTTATCCGGACGGAATTCCCATTTATGCCGAAGAGGATCTTTCACGGCTGATCAAAGAGTTGAATGTGGATGATTGCGTTTTCGCATACAGCGATGTGCCGTATCAGCACGTCATGTCCGTGGGTGCATTGGTAAACGCGGCCGGGGCAAATTTTATCATGCTGGGGCCCAAAGACACCCAGATCAAGAGCAGCAAGCCTGTGATTTCCGTCGTGGCGGTGCGCACCGGCTGCGGTAAAAGTCAGACTTCGCGCCGTATCATTGAAGTATTGATGGCCCGGGGCTTGAAAGTGGTGGCCATCCGTCATCCCATGCCTTACGGCGATATTGCCGCCCAGAAAGTGCAGCGCTATGCGACACTTTCGGATCTTGAAAAATACGACTGCACGCTGGAGGAAATGGAGGAGTATGAACCCCATGTGGTGCGCGGCAACGTGATTTACGCCGGTGTGGATTACAGGGCCATTGTCCGGGCAGCGGAAAAAGATCCCGACGGCTGTGACGTGATTCTGTGGGACGGCGGCAACAATGATTTTCCATTTTACCGCTCCGATCTGCACGTGACGGTGGTCGACCCCCATCGGCCGGGTCATGAACTGACCTATTATCCGGGTAACATCACCCTGCGGCTGTCCGATGTGGTGGTGATCAACAAAATGGACAGTGCGGATGCCGAGGGCATCGAGATTGTACGCTGTAATATTGCCTCGCAGGCTTCGGGTGCGGTTGTCATCGACGCTGCATCCACCATAGACGTGGATGATGCGGCCGTGATTAAAGGCAGGCAGGTGCTGGTGGTCGAAGACGGGCCGACTTTGACCCACGGGGGAATGAAAATCGGTGCCGGGGTGGTTGCCGCCCGGAAATTCGGTGCGGCCGGACTGGTGGATCCACGACCGTATATCGTGGGCCGCCTGCGTGAAACCTTCGCGACCTACCCGGAGATTGGCAGCGTTTTGCCGGCCATGGGTTACGGCGAGCAACAGTTAAAGGATCTCGAGGCCACCATTAATGCCACCGCATGCGACGCGGTGATCATTGGCACCCCCATTGATCTGAAGCGCATTATCAAAATTGACAAGCCCAGCACCCGGGTGTACTACAATCTGCAGGAGATCGGGCGGCCGAATTTTGATATGGTGCTCGATGATTTTGTGAAAAAACATAATCTCGGGTAGTCTACTTTTAATCAGGGAGGATGATATGAGCCAGCCAACCAACGAACAGCTCAACCACTTGCGCGAACAGGTCATCTCGGTTGGAGTGGCCAGCGTGACCCCCAATTTCATCGAGTCGGCCAAAGGAGCTGTGTTACGGGATGTCGACGGCCGGGAGTATATCGATTTTGCCGGCGGCATTGCCGTGATGAACATCGGTCACAGCCACCCGAAAGTGGTGGCCGCCATCAAAGAACAGGCCGAAAAATTGACCCACACCTGCTTTATGGTCAATCCCTATGAGCCGGCGGTTAGACTGGCCCAAAAGCTCTGTGCGCTCACGCCGGGCGGTTTTGCCAAACGCGCGGTTTTTCTAAACAGCGGTGCGGAAGCGGTGGAAAACGCGGTCAAGATCGCCCGCTACTATACCAAACGGCCGGCAATTATTGTTTTTGAAAATGCTTACCACGGCCGCACCCTGCTGACCATGACCATGACCAGCAAGGTCAAGCCCTATAAATTGGGTTTCGGTCCCTTTGCGCCCGAAATTTACCGCATGCCCTTTGGAAACGAAGTCGGGGCGGACAAGCTGTATGATTTTTTTGTCAAGCAGGTCAACCCGGAGGCCGTGGCTGCTGTGGTGGCCGAACCGGTTCAGGGAGAGGGGGGATTTATCGTTCCGCCGCCAGACTATTTTCAGAAACTGGTCAAGATCTGCCGGGACAACGGCATCCTGTTTGTGGCCGATGAGATCCAGAGCGGCATGGGGCGCACCGGCAAAATGTTTGCTATTGAACACTGGGGAGTGGAGCCCGACCTGGTCACGGTGGCCAAAAGCCTGGCGGCCGGCATGCCCCTGGCCGCAGTGGTGGGCCG